>JAPLAT010000432.1 GCA_026393175.1 Pseudonocardiales bacterium | reverse complement strand
CACTGCGCAACGCCGGTGAACCGTCCGGCTTCGCGAAGGTCACCGCACCGGTGCTGGCGGCGGCGATGCGCCGGGCGAACGAGAAGGACCTCGCCGCGCTCAAGGCACTCGTCGAGCGCGGAGCGTCAGCAGGGTGACCTCGGGCGGCGACCCGACCCGCACGGCCGGCCCCCAGAACCCGGTGCCACGGGTGACGTAGAGCCAGGTCGGGCCGACGCGCGAGAGCCCGGCCAGCACCGGCTGGTCGACGAGCGCCACCTGCGTGATCGGCCAGAGCTGCCCGCCGTGGGTGTGCCCGGAGATCTGCAGGTCGACGCCCGCGCGGGCGGCCCGGTCGACCATCACCGGCTGGTGCACGAGCAGCACCACCGGCTCGTCGGGCGCGCGTCCGGCGAGCGCGGCGTCGAGGTCGAAGCCGTGGCCGGGCACGCCGGACGCGGCGGCGGTGCGGTCGTCGCAGCCCGCGAGGTGCAGCACGGCGTCGCCGCGGCGGATCTCCTCGCGCTCGTTGCGCAGCACCCGCAGCCCCAGCGTCGGCAGGAACTCCACCCAGCCGGCGGCCCCGGAGAAGTACTCGTGGTTGCCGGTGACGAAGTAGGCCGGCGCGGCGAGGTCGGCGAGCGGTGCGGCGTAGCCCCCCAGCTCCTCGACCGTCCCGTCGACGAGGTCACCCACCACGGCGACGACGTCCGGCGCGGTGCCGTTGACCAGCGCCACGATCGCGGCGAGGTCGTCGCCGTCTACGAGCGGGCCGAGGTGGATGTCGGACACGGCGGCGATCGTGAAGCCGTCGAAGGCGGGGTCGAGCCGGTCGAGGAGCACCTCGCGGCGTTCCACCCGCGGCTGCCGGGCGACGACGGCGCCGTAGGAGACGGTGCCGACCGCGGTGACGGCCGCCGTGCCCGCGACGACGCGGGCGAGGAAGCGCCGCCGGTCCTCGGACACGCGCCCGCGCACCATCCGCAGCACCAGCCGCACGATCTCGGCGACCCCCAGCACCAGCGCCGCGTACAGCCCGATCGCGAGCCAGGTGAAGCCGACGAGGTGCAGGGGGCGGGCGGTCTCCGGGGCCAGGACACGCCGGGTGAGCAGCGCCGCGACCATCACCAGCCCGAGCACGACGATCACGCCGGCGCCGAGCAGCCGGGCGCGGCGGGAGGCGACGACGTCGTGCACGGCGCGGCGGTAGAGGTAGAGGTGCAGCAGCACGACGATCACGAGCACGAACCCGACGAATCCCACCGGGTGATCCTGCCCGGCCGGTCCTAGCCTCGGCCCATGACCGTCACCGTCGCACTGCTGGGCACCGGGATCATGGGTGCCGGCATGGGCCGCAACATCCTCGCCGCCGGGCTGCCGCTGCGCGTCTGGAACCGCACGGCCGAGAAGGCCCGTCCGCTCGCCGACGCCGGCGCCGTCCTCGCCGCCGACCCCGCCGAGGCCGTCGCCGGCGCGGACGTCGTCGTCACGATGCTCGGCGACGGCCACCACGTCCGCGACGTCATGGGCCGGGCGGCGCCGTCCGCCGGGCAGGTCTGGGCGCAGATGACGACCGCCGGCGTCGACCCGGGCCTGCCCGAGCTCGCCGGGTCGCTGGGGCTGCGGTTCGTCGATGCGCCCGTCGTCGGCACGCGGGCGCCGGCCGAGTCGGGTCAGCTGCTCGTGCTGGCCGCCGGGGCGCCGGAGGTCCGCGACACCGTCCAGCCGGTGTTCGACGCCGTCGGCCGGGCGACGCGCTGGGTCGCCGACGACGCGTCCGGGCTGGCGGCGAGCCGGCTCAAGCTGGTCGTCAACAGCTGGGTGCTGGCGGTGACGGCCGCGGCGGGGGAGGCCGTCGCGCTGGCCGAGGCACTGGGGGTCGACCCGCAGGCGTTCCTCGACACCGTCGGCGGCGGGCCGCTCGACCTGCCCTACCTGCAGACCAAGGCGGCCGCCATCCTCGCCCGCGACTGGACGCCCAGCTTCTCCACGGCCAACGCCGCGAAGGACGGCGAGCTCATCGTCGCCGCGGCGGCCGAGGCCGGGGTGCGGCTGGACGTCGCGGCCGGGGCGGCCGCGCGGTTCCGGCGGGCGGCCGAGGCGGGGCACGGGGACGACGACATGGCTGCGGCGTACCTGGCGTAGTCCGGGCCGGATCCCGACTCGCGCACGCCCAGACCCCGACTCGCGCACGACGAGACCCCGACTCGCGCACGGTCAGGCCCCGACTCGCGCGCGGTCAGGCCCCGACTCGCGGGGTGGGCTCTCAGCTCCGGCTCAGGGGGGCGGGGCAGACTCCTGGTATGCGCATCCTCGTCGTCGACGACGATCGGGCCGTGCGGGAGTCCCTGCGCCGCTCGCTCGCGTTCAACGGCTACCAGGTCGACCTCGCCGCGGACGGGGAGGAGGCCCTCAAGGCCGTCGACGCCCGCCGCCCGGACGCGATGGTGCTCGACGTGATGATGCCCCGGCTGGACGGGCTGTCGGTCTGCCGGCGGATGCGGGAGGCGGGGGACGCGCTGCCGATCCTCGTGCTCACCGCGCGCGACGCCGTGTCCGACCGGGTCGCCGGCCTGGACGCGGGCGCCGACGACTACCTGCCCAAGCCGTTCGCGCTGGAGGAGCTGCTCGCCCGGCTGCGGGCGCTGCTGCGCCGGCGCACCCCCGACGAGATCGCCGCGGGCGCCGCGGCCGGGACGAGCAGGCCGCTGGAGTTCGGCGACCTGTCCCTGGACCCGGACACCCGCGACGTCCGCCGCGGCGAGCGCCCGATCAGCCTGACCCGCACCGAGTTCTCCCTGCTGGAGCTGCTCATGCAGAACCCGCGGCGGGTGCTGTCGCGGGCGCAGATCCTCGAGCAGGTCTGGGGCTACGACTTCGCGACCACGGGCAACGCCCTCGAGGTCTACATCGGCTACCTGCGCCGCAAGACCGAGGCCGACGGCGAGCCCCGCCTGATCCACACCGTGCGCGGCGTCGGCTACGTCCTGCGCGACACGCCGCCGTGACCGGTGTCGCCGGGACGCTCGACCGCTTCCCCCTGCGCACCCGGATCAGCCTCCTGGCGGCCGCCGCGGCGGCGGGCGCGGTCATCCTCGTGTCGCTCGCGGCGTTCCTCACCGTCCGCTCCAACATCTACTCCACGCTCGACGCCAACCTGCTGCAGCGCGCGACGGCCGCGGCGCAGAGCGAGCTCGCCGCCCCGCTGCGGATCTCCACGATCCCGCCCGAGGTGCTGGGGGCGGGCGACATCCGGATCGCGCTGGTCACGGCGGCCGGCACGGCCCAGTCCGCGCAGGGCGAGGCGTCGGCGCCACCGATCGCGGCGCCCGAGCTGGACGTCGCCCGCGGGCTGGAGACGTCGTCCGTGCGCACGGCGTCGATCGAGCGCGACCCCTACCGGGTCGTGGCCGTCTCGGCCGGGCCGGGCGAGGCGCTGGTCATGGGCCAGCGGCTCGACCCCACCCAGCAGGTGCTCACGAAGCTGGCCCTGGCGCTGCCGCTGGTCGGGCTGCTCGGCGTCCTCGCCGCGGGGGTGGCCGGCCTGACGGTCGCGCGGACCGCGCTGCGCCCCGTCCAGCGGCTGACGTCGGCGACCGAGCGGGTGGCCGCCACCGGGGACCTGCGTCCGATCCCGGTCGACGGCGACGACGAGCTGGCCCGGCTGACCACCAGCTTCAACGACATGCTGGGCACGCTCGCCGCGTCGCAGGAGCAGCAGCGCCGCCTCGTCGCCGACGCCGGGCACGAGCTGCGCACCCCGCTGACCTCGATGCGGACGAACCTGGAACTGCTCGCCGCCGCCAGCCGCCCCGGGGCGCGGACCCTGCCCGACAGCGACCGGGCCGAGATCCTCGACGACGTCCAGGCCCAGGTGGAGGAGCTGTCCACGCTGGTCGGCGACCTCGTCGAGCTGGCCCGCGACGACACCCCGCTGCGGGTGCACGAGCCCGTCGAGCTGGTGGACGTCGTGTCGCGTGCGCTGGAGCGGGTGCGCCGCCGGGCCGGTGACGTCGAGTTCGTGGCCGAGCTCGTGCCCTGGACCCTCATGGGGGACGCGACCGCGCTGGAACGGGCGGTGCTCAACCTGCTCGACAACGCGGCGAAGTGGAGCCAGGCAGGCGGCACGGTCACGGTGCGGATGCGGGTGCTCGACGAGTGGTCGGTCGGGCTGGAGGTCACGGACGAGGGGCCGGGCATCGCCGAGCAGGACCTGCCCCGGGTGTTCGACCGCTTCTACCGCGCCGACCAGGCCCGCACCATGCCCGGCTCGGGGCTGGGGCTGTCGATCGTGCGGCAGGTGGCGGTGCGGCACGGCGGTGCGGTGTGGGCCGGGCGGGCCCCGGGCGGCGGTGCCCTGGGAGGGGTCCCGTCGGCCGGGCAGTACGGTCCCGGCCGTCCTAGGCTGGTGTGGCGGGTCGCGTACGGCGATCCTCCCGAATGCGGTGAAGAGGTCATGGCGAACGACACCCCCGGCTCCGAGTCCGCGTCCCCGGGCCGAGGCGACGAGACCACCTTCTCGCCCCGCCCCGACCAGCCCCCGCCCGTCGACCTCGCCGGAGGGGCCGACCGCGCCGCCGCGACGCCGACCTGGGCGCCCGACCGCTCTCCGTGGGCGGCGCAGGAGCCCGGCCGACAGGACGCGGGCCCCGACCGCGCGCAGCACGGGGATGCCCGGGCCGCGGGGGAGCAGCCCGGCGGTGCGCCGCAGGACGGCGGCCAGGCCGGCTCCGCCGAGTACGGCGGCAGGCCCGGGGACGGCCGGCACGGCACCGCGCCCCACGGCGGCGGGCAGTACGGCGCCGATCAGTACGGCGCCGATCAGTACGGCGCCGGTCGGTACGGCGGAGGTCCGTACGGCGGTGGTCAGTACGGCGGCACCGACCGGTCCGCGACTCCGCAGTACGGGGGCGCGTCCGGTACGGGACAGCACGGCGGCGCCGGGCAGCAGGGGGGCACCGGTCAGCACGGCACCGGGCAACACGCGGGCACGGGGCAGTACGGCGGCGCCGGGCAGTACGGGAGCGGCCGGCAGGGCACCGCCGCGTACGCGGCCGGGTACGGCGCGCCGCCGTCCGCCACGGGCTACCCGGGCGCCACCGGCACCGGGCAGCACCGCGCGGTCGGCCCCTCCGGGCCGCCGACCGGGCAACAGCCCGCCGTCGGGGCGTGGGGCCCGCCGCCGCCCGCCCGGCAGCGGCGCGGGCCCGGCTGGGGTGCGCTGGTCGCGGTCGGGATCGTCGCGGCCCTGCTCGGCGGCGTGCTCGGCGCGGTCGGGTCGACCCTCGCGGGCGGCGGCGGGAGCGGCGGGTCGTCCGGGGTGCTCGGCGCACCGGTGCCCGACATCGACTCCGCGTCGGCGCCGATCGGCCCGGTCGAGGCGGTGGCCGAGCGCGTGCTGCCCTCGGTGGTACAGCTTCGCGTCGAGGGCCAGGGCGCCGCGGGCGAGGGCTCGGGCATCGTGCTCAGCGCCGACGGGCTCATCCTCACCAACAACCACGTGGTCGAGGCCGCGGCGGCGGGCGGGTCGGTGACGGTCGTCTACCAGGACGGCCAGACCGCGCCCGCGCAGATCGTCGGACTGGACCCGACCTCCGACCTGGCCGTGATCCGTGCCCAGGGGCGCACCGACCTGACCCCCGCCGAGCTGGGCAACTCCGACGCCGTGCGGGTCGGCCAGCAGGTGGTCGCGTTCGGCTCGCCGCTCGGCCTGGGCGGCACGGTCACGACCGGCATCATCAGCGCCGTCGACCGCGCGGTGAGCGTGAGCGAGCAGTCCGGCGCCAGCGAGGCGACCGTCCTCAACGCGCTGCAGACCGACGCCGCGATCAACCCGGGCAACTCCGGCGGGCCGCTCACCGACATGGAGGGGCGGATCATCGGCATCAACTCGGTGATCGCGACGACCGGCCAGCAGGGCGGCTCGATCGGCGTCGGCTTCGCGATCCCGGTGAACCAGGCGCGGCGCATCGCCGAGGAGCTGGAGGCCACCGGCACGGCCACCCGCGCCGTGCTCGGGGTCAGCCTCGCCCCGGACAGCGAGCGCAGCCTCGCCGGGGCGGTCGTGCAGTCGGTGACGCCCGGCGGGGCGGCCGAGCAGGCCGGCATCGTGGCCGGCGACGTGATCGTCCGCTTCGGGGACCAGCGCGTCACCAACGCCATCGAGCTGCAGGCCGCGGTGCGCTCGCACACGCCCGGTGAGCCCGTCGAGGTGGAGCTCGAGGACCGGACCGTCCAGGTGACCCCGACGGCCGAGTCCGGTTGACCCTCGGTCATCAGGCGGAGCAACGACGGACGCCGGTGCGGCGGTTGTGCCGGGCGGCCGGGGATGATCTCGTGATCACGGTCCCGGCCGCGGTGCCCCGTGGCGTCCGGACCAGCGGGTCGCGCCGGTGCCGACACCCCCTCCCGGCGCCGGTGCGACCCGGACACCCCGGTACCCGGGGCGTGACGGGCCCCACCCGCCCGGCCAGTACGGTGCACCCATGGAGATGGCGCCACCCCAGATCGGTCGGGCCCTCGTGGTGGTCGTGGACGACCGGGTGACCCACGGCGAGCACGAGGACACGATCGGCCCGCTGGTCATGGAACTGCTGGAGGAGGCCCGCCTCGTCGTCGACGGCGTGGTGGTCGTGCCCGGCGACCCCGTCGCCATCCGCAACGCGCTCAACACCGCGGTGATCGGCGGGGTGGACCTCGTCGTCACCGTCGGCGGCACCGGCGTGTCGCCGCGCGACGTCACGGCCGACGCCACCGCCGGCGTGCTCGACCGGCCCATCCCGGGCATCGCCGAGGCCATCCGCGCCTCCGGGCTCGCGGCGGGCGCGGTGGACGCGGGCCTGTCCCGCGGCCTGGTCGGGGTGTCGGGCAGCACGCTCGTCGTGAACCTGGCGCCCTCGCGCGCCGCTGTGCGCGACGGGATGGCCACGCTGACGCCGCTGGTGGCGCACGTGATCACCGAGCTGTCCGGGATGGACTAGCGATGGAGCCCGCGGGACGGCCCGGCGAGCTGCCCGAGGAGCTGCGCCGCCGGCTCGACGCGGTGTTCGGCGACGTGCTGCCGTCCACGACGAGCGACGAGCGCGAGCCGGAGGCCCCCGAGCGGGACCCCGACGCCGACCTGCTCGCCGACCGCCCCCCGCACCACGACCGCGGCGCCTGACCCCTACCGCGGCACGTCGCCCCGGTCGGGCGAGTGCTGCTCGCGCAGCAGGTCGCGGATCTCGGCGAGCAGTTCGATCTCGGTGGGCTCGGCGGGCCCGGCCTCCTCGCCGCGCCTGCGCCGCTCCTTGAGCGTGTTGAGCGGCAGCACGATGGCGAAGTACACGACGGCTGCGACGATGAGGAAGTTGATCGCCGCGCTGATCACGGCGGCCACGTCGATGTAGGTGCTGGCCTTCCCGCCGATCACCTCCACGCCGAGGCCGGGGCTCTCGGGCGGGGTGATCGCGTTGATCAGCGGCTGGATGATGCCGTCGGTGAAGGCGGTGACGATCGTGGCGAAGGCGGCGCCGATGACGACGGCCACGGCCAGGTCGACGACGTTGCCGCGCAGGACGAAGTCCTTGAAGCCCTTGAACATCATCGGAGGGTAACGGCGACCTGGTCGGCCAGGGCGGCCGCCGCGACCCGGGCCGCGGTGTCGCGCGGCATCGCCACGAGCACCAGCGCACCGCCGCCCGCGGCGCCCCGGTCGACCTGGAGCACGGTGAGCACCTCGACGTCGGCGGCGAGGACCACCGGCTCCCCGGCAAGGGCACCCAGCGTGACGACGTCCACGCGGCTGCCGGGCCGCAGCAGCGCCGCGACGTCGGGATCGGCGAGCCGGACCGGGACGGCGGCGGCCCCTCCGGGCAGCGGGCCCGCCCCGGTGAGCCGCGCGTCGGTGAGGGGCTCCCCGGCCCGGGCGGCGCCGACGAGCACCCGCCCCGCGACGGCGGCCGGGTCGGCGATCGCCCCGGCGGGCGCGAGCCCGGGCGGGAACGCGCGCACGGCGAGGGCCTCGGCCGGCACCGCGGCCCCGGAGGCCAGGTCGGACCCGGCCACCACGACCGCGACGGTGCCGCCGCCGGGGGCCGGGGCGACGGCGAGGACCAGGGCGAGGCCGACCAGCGCGGCGGCGAGGGCGCGGCGCAGCAGGAGGGCGCGCCGCCATCCGGGCGGTCCGGCGAGGCGGGCGGGCAGTTCCACGGACCCGACGCTAGGCGCGCCGGGCCCGCGGGTCGGGCCGGTCACCGGACCTGTGGACGGACCGGTGGAGTTGTGGACAACCGCGGACCTGCGGCGGGCGGGTCTCAGGACTTGGCGGCCGCGGCCGGGGCGCTGGACGTGGTGGACGACGAGGACGTCGACGCGCTCTTCTCCGAGGAGGTGGACGTGCTCTTCTCCGTGGAGCCGGAGCCGCCCTTGTCGCTGCCGCCCTTGTCGCTGCCGCCGCTCGACGACTCCGACCCGCCCGGGACCGTGCTGCCCGCGGCGGAGCGGGAGTCGGTGCGGTAGAAACCGCTCCCCTTGAAGACGATGCCGACCGACGAGAAGACCTTGCGGAGCAGGCCCGAACAGGCCGGGCACTCGGTCAGCGAGGCGTCGGAGAACGACTGGACGGCCTCGAAGCGGTGGTCGCAGGCGGTACAGGCGTACTGGTACGTGGGCACCGTGTTGTCCTTCCTGGGCGCTAGCACTCGCGCGCGGTGAGTGCCAGCATAACCCGCCGGGCTCACCCGTTCTTCCCGAGCACGACGTGACCTGCCCCGGGGAGCAGGGCGGCCGTCACCGGCCGGTCGTGCGGCTCGGCGGGCAGGACGTCCACCAGCTCCTCGTCGTTGAGCACCATCACGGTCGGCACCCCGGCCCTCACCTGCGGCAACGACCGGTCGTAGTGGCCGGCGCCGCGGCCCAGCCGGGTGCCCGACCGGTCCACGGCGAGCCCCGGCACCAGCACCAGGGCCACCTCGGCGAGCGCGGCCGGGCCCAGCCGCGGCCCGGCCGGCTCCCGCAGCCCGATCGGGCCGGGCACCAGGTCGTCGGGGCCGGTGTAGCGGGCCCAGTCCAGCGGGGCGCCGCGCACCACCACCGGCAGCAGCACCTCGTGCCCCGCCGCGCGCAGCGCCTCCACCCCCTCGGCCGACCACGGCTCCGTGCCCACCGGCAGGTAGGCGGCCACCGGGCCGTCCCCGGCGAGGGCCAGGGCCCCGCGGGTGAGCGCCCGCGCCCGGGCCGCCCGCTCGGCGGGGGACTGCGCGCGTCGTGCGGTGATCACGATGCGGCGCCACTCGTCCTTGCTGCGTGCCGTCACGCGGACACGCTACCGGCGCCGATAGGGTCCACATCCATGAGTGAGCGCGCCTTCCGGTCGGCCGTGGTGCCCGCGGCGGGGCTGGGGACCCGGTTCCTGCCCACCACGAAGACGGTCCCGAAGGAGCTGCTTCCCGTCGTCGACACGCCGGGCATCGAGCTCGTCGCGGCCGAGGCGGCCGAGGCCGGTGCCGAGCAGCTGCTGATCGTCACCTCGCCCGGCAAGGACGCGGTCGCCGCGCACTTCGCCGACTCCGCGGAGCTGGAGAAGACCCTCGCCGAGCGCGGCAAGGACGCCCTGGTCGCCAAGGTCCGCCGCGCCCACGACCTCATCGCCGTCCGCACCGTCACCCAGGACCAGCCCCTCGGGCTGGGTCACGCGATCGGGTGTGCGCGCGAGGCGATCGACCCCGCCGAGGGCGCCTTCGCCGTCCTGCTGCCCGACGACCTGGTGCTGCCCTCCGGCGTGCTGAGCACGATGGCGCGGGCCCGCGCGGAGAAGGGCGGCAGCGTGCTCTGCGCCTTCGACATCCCGCGCGAGGAGATCGGCGCCTACGGCGTGTTCGACGTCAGCGACACCGACGACCCGGACGTCAAGCAGGTGCACGGCATGGTGGAGAAGCCGGCGCCCGACGAGGCGCCCTCCACCTTCGCCGCCGCCGGGCGCTACCTGCTCGACGTCGCGATCTTCGACGCGATCGACCGCATCACCCCCGGGGCGGGCGGCGAGCTGCAGGTCACCGACGCCATCGCGCTGCTCATCTCCGAGGGCCACCCGGTGCACGTCGTCGTGCACCGCGGCGGGCGCCACGACCTGGGCAACCCCGGCAGCTACGTGCGCGCCTTCGTCGACTTCGCCCTCGAGCACCCCGACTACGGGGCCGAGCTGCGGGCCTGGCTGACCGCCCGTCTCGCGGACTGAGCTCGGCGTGCGGACGGTCGACGAGCAGCTCGCCCGCGTCCTCGACGGCGCGCTGCGCCCCGCGCCGGTGCGGGTGGCGATCACGGAGGCGTACGGGCTGCGCTGCGCGGAGGAGGTCGTGGTCTCCCGGCCGCTGCCTGGCTTCGACCAGGCGGCGGTGGACGGCTACGCCGTGCGCAGCGTCGACCTCGCCGGGGCGTCGCCGTTCGAGCCCGCGTCGCTGCCCGTCGTCGGCGAGATCCCGGCGGGGTCCCGGCAGCCACTGCGGTTGCAGCCGGGGCAGGCCGTCCGCGTCGCCGCGGGAGCGCCGCTGCCGACGCTCGCCGACGCGGTGCTGCCGACCGGGCTCACCGACGGCGGCAACTCGCGGCTGACGGCCGAGCGCGGCGTGCCCTCGGCGGCGTACGTGCGCCGCGTCGGGGAAGACGTCCAGCCCGGCGACGTGGCCGTCCGCCGCGACGCCGTGATCGGGCCCGCGCAGGTCGCGCTGCTGGCCGCGGCCGGGCGCGACAAGGTGCTCGTGCACCCGCGCCCCCGGGTCTCGGTGATCTCCGTGGGCGACGAGCTGGTCGACCCGTCGCGGGCCCCCGGCGCCGGGCAGGTCGCCGACGTCTGCTCGCCCGCGCTGTCCGCGGCGGCCCGCGAGGCCGGCGCCGAGGTCACCCGGCCCGGGCTCGTCCGCGGCGACGCCCGCGAGATCGCCGCCGCCGTCCAGGACCGGCTGCCCTTCAGCGACGTGCTCGTCGTCTGCGGGGCCGCGGGCGGGCGCGTGGCGGACGAGGTGCGCGTCGCGCTGTCCGGGCTGGGCGAGCTGGACCCCACCCGCGTCGCGATGCACCCCGGCTCCACCCAGGCGTTCGGCCGCCTCGGCCAGGACGCGGTGCCCACGTTCCTGTTCCCCTCCCAGCCCGCCACGGCCATGCTGCTGTTCGAGGTGTTCGTGCGGCCGCTGGTGCGCACCTCGCTCGGCCGCCCAGACCCCTACCGGCGCACGATGACCGCCCGCCTGACCTCGCCGATCTCCTCGCGCGCCGGGCGGCGCGGCTACCTGCGCGCGCGGCTGCTGCGCGAGCAGGCCAGCGGGGACTACCTGGTGCAGCCCCTGGCCACGTCCGGCACGCACCTGCTGTCCTCGCTGGGCGAGGCCAACGGCCTCATCGTCGTCGCCGAGGACGTCACCGACGCCACCGTGGACGAGGTCGTCACGGTCGCGTTCCTGCCGTTGCCGAGCTGACCCGGTGGCCCCACCGATGGTCGCCGTCGGCCGGCACCCCGGCTGGCCCGCCGCCCCCGGCGGGCTGCGGGTCTGCGCGGGCGTCGTCGCGCTGCGCCCGGTGCGGCTGCGCGACGGCGGCGCCTGGTCGGCCATCCGGATCCGCGACCGCGCGCACCTCGAGCCGTGGGAGCCGTCGATGCCCGGCACGTGGTCGCAGCGGCACTCCTCGGCCGAGTGGCCGGGGCGCTGGATGCTGCTGCGCTCCGCGGCCCGCCGGGGCGCGGCCCTGCCCTTCGCGATCACCGTCGACGGCAGGCTGGCCGGGCACGTCATGATCGGCAACGTGGTGCGCGAGCCGCTGCTCTCGGGCTACGTCGGCTACTGGTGCGACCAGCGGCTGACCGGGCGCGGCGTCACGACTGCGGCGGTCGCGCTCGCCGTCGACCACTGCTTCGGCCCGGTCGGCCTGCACCGGCTGGAGGCCACCGTCCGGCCGGAGAACGCGGCGAGCAGGCGCGTCCTGGAGAAGCTCGGGTTCCGCGAGGAGGGGCTGTTCCGCCGCTACCTCGACGTCGCAGGCGCCTGGCGCGACCACCTGTGCTTCGCGCTCACCGTCGAGGACCTGCCCGCCGTCGGCCTCACCGGCCGGCTCGTGGCGCAGGGTCGCGCCCAGCGAGCCTGACGTCACCCACAGAAGTCACGCCCGCCACCTGCTCAACACGAGTGAACCTCGGGGTGACGGCGCGTCGCTGCGCCGGTCTGCCCCGGCCGCTGATTACCGTGGTCGCACGGACGTGATCATGCGGGGAGGAGGCGGCCGTGCCGAGCTCGTTGATCTTCGCGGGTCTCGTCGTGCTGTGGCTGCTGATCCTCGTCCCGGCCGTCGCGCGCCACCAGCAGGTGGTCGCGCGTCCCAGTGTCGCGGCGCTGTCGGGCCGCGTGCTGACGAGGCCGGTGCGCTCGACCGAGGAGGACGACGTGCAGGACATCGCACACGACGCGGAGCACGATGCCGGTCGGGACGACGACCGGCCGGAGGTCGACGACCGCTACGAGGAGGAACCCGACGGCGGCTGGGAGCGGCCCGCGCCGCGGTACCGCCCCGGGCGCGGCGGGTACGACCCCGAGGCCGCCGAGCTCACCGCCCGCGCGCGCTACGCGATGCGGCAGCGCATCGTGCTCGGGCTGCTGGTCGCCGTCGCGGTGACGGTCGTGCTGGCGCTGGCGGTGTCGCCCGGCTTCTGGTGGGCGCACGGCGCCGTCGACCTCGGCCTGGTCGGCTACCTCGTCTACCTGCGCCGCCAGGTGCGGATGGAGGAGGCGATCCGCGCCCGCCGGGCCGCGCGGATGGCGGGCACCCGCCGCCCGTCGGCGGCCGAGGACCCGGAGCTGGACGACTGGGCGCGCCGCGGCCGCGACGTCGCCCGCGGCCCGCTCGGGGGCGCCCGGCCCGGCGCCCGCACCGACGATCCGGCGTACGACCCGGACCCGGACGAGGACGACGTCGAGGAGCTCCCCGAGTCCCTCGACCCCGACCCGGACCGCGTCGCCGGCTGCGGCGAGCCCGCGGGCCCGCTGCGCGACCGTCCCGGCCGCGAGGAGGAGCCCGCCCTCCCGCGCCTGAGCCCGGCCCCGCCGCCCCCGCCGCCGGCCGGCACCACGCTGGTCGAGGGGGACGCCGACCTGGAGGATCTCGACGTCCCGGTGCGTGCCGACCGCCGTGCGGCGGGCTGACGGCCGCCTGGTAGGGTCTCTCCCGTCCGCCTCGGCGGGCGGTCCGGGGCTGTGGCGCAATTGGTAGCGCGCTTCGTTCGCATCGAAGAGGTCAGGGGTTCGATTCCCCTCAGCTCCACCCACCACGAACGGCCTGGTCGGAAGCTCCCTGCGAGCCCGACCGGGCCGTTTCCGTTCATCCGGCACCGCGCAGGGCCGGCACCCGTCGCACCGACACCGCTCACCGCACGACACCGGCATCGCCGTGTGGGTCGTGGGCCGGCGGGCTACACCCGGGGAACGCCGCCGAGAACGAAGGTGGACCCGTCGGACCCACACCCGGGATGTGACCCGTCATGAGCGAGACCGCCGTCCTGGAGCGCCGGGCCGAGGCCCACGTCCTCACCCTGCACGGTGAGATCGATCTGCAGACGGTCGACGGCTACGCCGACGAGATCCGCAGCGCGGCGATCGCCCTGCCGCCCCCCGGACTGCCGGTGATCGACCTGTCCGAGCTGACGTTCCTGGCCGTCGTCGGCATCCGGGTCCTGTCCGACCTCGCCGTCGCCTCGCACGACCGCGACGTGCGGCTCCGGGTCGTCGCGACCCAGCCGGTCACGCTGTCCCTGCTCCGCCTCTGCGACGGGACGCCGCCGGTGCTCCCGCCCTACGCACGGGTCGCCGACGCCTGCGATCCGGGGCGGACGGCCTAGTACTCCAGCCGTAGATCGTTACGTCGTCGAAGGCTCGAACCCGCGACGCCGGTAGTGGCTGATCTTGGCGCGGTACTGGTGTCGGCGGCGCCAGTTCGACCAGGCCAGCGGGCAGGCGATGCCGCGTGCGGGTTCGATGATCAGGACGGTGAGTAGTCGACGGATCTCGTTGCAGGTCAAGGCGATGAGGCCGGTCTCGGCGGGTTGGTCGGTCCGGGCTGCGATGACCGCGAGCAGGGCGTAGGCGATCATGGCCAGCAGGGTCCAGCGCCGCCAGGAGGTCCAGCCGCGGACCTGGTGCTCGTCGAGCCCGGCCAGGCCCTTGCCGGCCTGGAACGACTCCTCGATGCTCCAGCGGCGGCCGGCGACTCGAACCAGCTCGCGCAGTGGTGTCGGGTGCGGGCTGTAGCAGCGGTAGAACGCCAGCTCCCGGGTGTCGGGGTGGCGGCGGATCAGCAGCGACCACTGCTGGGTGTCGTGCGGATCCTCGCGGTGAGCCTGCTCGGTGTGGTCGGTCCATGCCCACTCGTAGACCCGCTGGCCCTTTGCTCCGGCGCCGACGGAGAGTTGCTGCCAGGCGCGGCGCGGCAGCCCGGCGGCGATCTCGTCGGCCCGTAGCGGCCCGGCGGCGGTCGGGACCCGCCGGTCGCAGCCGATGGCCAGCACGTACCCGACCCGCTGCACTTCGAGTTCGGCGCGCAGGGCGGGGTCGGCACCGTAGACCTCATCGGCGGTGACCCACCGCGCCGGCACCCCTGCGGCCAGGGCGCGGGTGATCATGCCGGTGGCCAGCGCGGGCTTGGTGGCGAACTCGACCTCGTCCGGGACACCGGCCACGGTCAGCCGGTCGGGGTTCTCGGTCCAGGACTTCGGGAGGTAGAGCTCGCGGTCGATCATCGCGTGCCCGCCCCGGCCGGCGTAGGCCAGGTAGACCGCGACCTGGGCGTTCTCGATCCGACCGGCGGTGCCGGTGTACTGGCACTGCACCCCGACCGTGCACGCCCCCTTCTTCACATCGCCGGTCTCGTCGGCGACCAGCACCCCGTCGTCCTCACCGAGCGCGCCGATCACATACTCCCGCAGGTCATCACGCACCCCGTCGGTGTCCCAGCTCGCCCGAGCCAGGAAGTGCTGCATGCCGTACGGGTCCGGGTCGCCGGCGTGCTCGGCGATGGTCCAGCAGTTCTTCCGCGGCAGGTCTGCCAGCAGCCCGCGCAGGAACCCCGCCGCGCGGCGGCGGGTCTCGACCCGGGCGAACCGTCCGGCCATCCGATCGAGCAGCCTGTCGGTCTCGGTGGCCCACTGATGGGCCTCTACGCTGTGGCCCGCGGCCACCGCCTGATCATCTTGAGTCCACACAACCGAGCATGATCATGCGGTGGCCGTACTACGTCCGGGACCGCCACGCCGGGAAGATCACGATCTACGGCTGGAGTACTAGCCGGTCGCCCGGATCGGGGCCGCCGTCGCGGCCACATTCTTCTGTATTGCTCCGTCCTCGTCATTTCCTTCCGGGAATGCGTGGGTCCCCCTACCGTGGATTTCCCACCCCCGATTCCCCGAGGAGATTCCATGACGATGAACAACGCGGTGCGCACCGAGGTCTGGGACGTCGCCACCCCCGTGTGGGACGAGACCGCCACGGTGTGGGACGTCACCCCCGTCTGGGACGTCACGCCGGTCTGGGACGTCACCCCCGTGTGGGACGTCTCGCCGGTCTGGGAGGTCGCCCCGGTGTGGGACGTCGCCCGGGTCTGGGACGCCGCCGACCAGGACCGCACCCTCGCGGCCTGCGTCTGACCCTGCCACCGCCCCCGGGCGGCCCGCGGCCGGTCACCGGCCGGTCGCGGGCTGCGCGGGACCGGCGCGACCGCGCCGCAGACGAACGGAGTCGGAAGAGATGTCGGTTCCCACCCATGACGGCAAGGTCCTGGTCGTCGCCGAGGGCGAGCAGGTCCGCGACGGCGAGCACCTCGATGCGCGGACCGTTTCCGACGTCGTCGCCGATTTCTACACCGCCATCGGCGGGGCCCGTTTCTTCACCGAACTCGGCGAGCGTTTCTACGCGCTCGTGGCCGAGGACGACCTGTTGCGGCCGATGTTCCCGCGCGCGGACTGGGCCGACCAGGCCCGTGGGCTCAGCGCGCACTTCCACCGCATCTACGGCGACAACGACCTCACCGCGGCCTGGGAGCCCGAGCTGCACGCCGCACACGCCCGCCGGGTCATCACCCGCGCGCAGCGGCTGCGCTGGCTCGAGCTCATGGCACGGGCCGCGGAGAGCCTCGACCCGCCGCGCAAGCAGCTCGACGAGTTCCTCGCGATCATGAAGATCGCCAGCGGCGAGATGATGGCCGCCTCGCGCGGGGCCGCGGTCGCCCGCGGCGAGCGCTTCCACTGGGACGGGACCCCGCGATGACCCTGCGGCCGGGGGCGCGCGTCCTCGTGCGCGGCGCGGGGCCCGCGGGCGCGACGTTCGCCGCCCGCATGGCGCAGCTGCGCCCCGACCTGCGGATCGACGTCGTCGACCCCCAGCCGGGCACGCCCGGCGCCGGCGTGGTGCTGCCGCGTGCCGTGGTGGACGAGCTGACGGCCG
>JAPLAT010000641.1 GCA_026393175.1 Pseudonocardiales bacterium | reverse complement strand
TCTTCCTCGGCTGGCCTCCCCTGCTGGCGGTCTGGCTGCCGCACGTCGGGCCGGGCACGCCGGTCGCCGTGGCCGTCGCGGTGCTGGTCGTGGCCCGCGGTCCCGAGCTCGCGGGACGGCTGCGCTGGCGCCCGCTGCTGGTGGCCGCCTACGCCACCTCCGCCGTCTGGACCCTCGGGCTGGCGCTCGTCGACGGCTGGACGCGCGGCGTGGTGGAGCGCCTGTCCAGCGACCAGGAGTACCTGCACGACGTGCCGCGGGTGACCGACATCGGCGCCATGCTGCGCACCTGCGACGGCGGCGCGGCCGGGGTCGTGACCGTGCTGATCGGGGCCTCGGCCGGGATCGCCGTCGCCGTGGCCGTGCGCGCCCTGTCCGGGGAGGACCTCGCCCGCCGGGTGCTGCCGTTCGCCGTGCTGTTCCCCGGCGCGGTCTGGGTCGGGGTGTCCGCGGACGGCATGTTCGCCGCGGTGCTCGCCTGGGGCGTCGCGTTGCTGGCCGTCGGCGCCACCGGGCACGGCGGGCGCGCCGACGGCGCCGCGCTCGCGGGCGGGGTGCTGCTGGGCTGGGCGCTGTACCAGTCCTACGGGCTCGTCCTCGGCGGGCTCGCCGCGCTCGCGGTCGTGGCCGCCACCCGGCGGTGGCGCGCGGTCGGGTTCGCGGCGCTGGGCGTCGCGCTGGTGGTGCTGGCGTTCACCCTGTCCGGGTTCTGGTGGGTCACCGGGCTGGAGCGCACCCGGGTGATCTACGCGGCCAGCGTCGCGGCCACCCGGCCCTACGCCTACTTCGTGTGGGCCAACCTCGCGGCCGTCACGTTCGCCGTCGGGCCCGCCGTCCTGGCCGGGATCCGTCCTGGCCGGGATCCGGCGGGCCGCCGCGTCGCCGCGGGCGCTGCCGCTGGGGGCGCTGCTGCTGGCCGCGGGCGGGCTCGCCGCCCTGCTCGCGGCGGACCTGTCCGGCCTGTCCAAGGCCGAGGTCGAACGGATCTGGTTGCCGTTCGGCGTGTGGCTGGTGATCCCGTGTGCCCTGCTGCCGCGGGCCCGTCCGTGGCTGGCGGCGCAGGCGGCGTTCACGCTGGCCGTGAACCACCTGCTGCTGACGGTCTGGTGAGTGACGGTCCGGTGAGACCGGCGAGCACCCGCACGCCGTAGACCGCGGCGGAGACGGCGAACAGCGTCGCGACCAGCAGCAGCCAGCGCCCCAGGAACGGGGACTGGTCCAGCCCGGTCGCCCCGATCACCGCTCCCTCGCCCTGGCGGACGATCCCGGGCAGGAACAGCAGCAGGGTCAGCCCGGCCCCGAGCGCGGGGGCGCGGACGTGGTTGACCACCGGCACGCGGGTGCGCGGTGCGAGCGCCACGAGCGCGCGGTCGGCGCCGGCGTAGAGCGGCAGCAGCAGCGCGTCGTGCACAACGACGCAGGCGAGGAACCACACCGCCATCCGCACCCACGACGGGTCACCGGCGACGATCGTGGCCGCGTAGCCCGCCAGGGCGACGCAGCCGAGCAGGACCACAGGGCGCACGATCCGCACGTCAGATGCTCCGGAACTCGACGGACCGCACCCACTTGGTGCAGCGGACCCCTGGTATCGCCGGGACGATCAGCCGGGCGGGGAACCCGTGGTCGGGCGAGAGGTCCGCCCCGTTGACGCGCAGCGCGAGCAGCGAGTCCGGGTGCAGCACCTGCCCCGCGTGCAGCTCCGCCTGCGCGAACGGCCCGGTCTCCAGCGACCGCACCACCGCCGACGTCGGCCCGGGCACCCCGGCCAGCGCGGCCAGGTCGCGCAGCCGCACGCCCGTCCACGTCTGCCGGGTCGACCAGCCCTCGACGCAGGCGATCGGCAGGTCGGCGGTGTGCAGGTCCATGGCGAGCAGGGCGGCCCGGTCGAGCCGCATGCCGCCCACGTCCAGCCGCCAGGCCGCGCCGGTGGCCGCCGCCGCGATCCCGGTGGAGACGAACGTGCGGTTCACCGGGAAGTCGTTGGGGCCGCCGTCGCCCGCCGCGGTGGTGCGCCCCCGGGGCAGCAGGATGGCGGTGCCGCGCAGCGGGCCGTCGAGCACCTGGCCCACCGACAGCACCCCGACCAGCGCCGCTCCCCCGCCGACGAGGGCGAGCGCGCCGCGGCGGCTGATCGTGGGCGGCAGCGGGTCGTCGGCGACGAGGTCGTGGTCGGGCGGGTCCTCGCGGCGGCGCAGGCCGGCCACCATGTGCGGCAGCTTGAGCACGACGTGCGCGACGAAGGCCCCGACGAACACCCACGCCCCGACGTAGTGCGCGGCGTAGAAGCTGAACCCGAACACGTAGTCGTACTGGATGTTCAGCACGCCGGTGACGATCTCGAAGAGCAGGCTGCCGACGAGCAGCAGCACGGTGGCACGCTCGAGGGCGTCGGTGAGCGAGCGCGCGGGCGGCCAGGCCACCAGCTTCGGCACCACCGACCACAGCTTCGCGAGCACCACCGGCACCAGCACCAGCCCGAGCAGGACGTGGGTGCCCTGGTTGACGCGGTAGAGCCACGCCGGGGACGTGGGCCAGTCGAACGCCGGCGGGCGCAGGAACCCGACGTCGCCGGGGATCGGCGCCGGCCCGTACGCCACGTAGGACAGCAGCCCGGTGACGATCACGACCGGCATCCCGACCAGCAGCACCAGGCCCAGCCAGGCGGTGAACCGCGGCCCGCGCACGGAGCTGCGGAAGCGCGGCAGGGGCGGGCGACGGCGTTCCAGTGCGCGCCACAGCGCGGCGGGGAACCCGTACCCGGGCTCGGTCGGCGTCATGATCACGACCCTAGGAACGGGGGTGGCCCGCCGTCCCCGATCCGGCCGATCGGTCATCGTTCCGTGAGGCCGCCTTACCGAACGGTGACGACGGCCGCCGGGGGGCGGTGCCGCGCCTACCCTGACCCCGTGAACGCCCACGTCCTGGTCGTCGAGGACGACGCCACCGTCCGCGACGTCGTCGCCCGCTACCTCGGCGACGCCGGGCACCGCGTGGAGCTCGCCGCCGACGGCCCGTCCGGGCTGGAGGCGGCCGTGCGCGGGGAGCCCGACGTGGTGGTGCTCGACCTCATGCTGCCCGGCCTGTCCGGCCTGGAGGTCTGCCGGACCCTGCGGGCGCGGCGCGCGAACGCCGCGATCGTCATGCTCACCGCGCTCGGCGAGGAGGACGACCGGGTGCTGGGCCTGGAGCTGGGCGCCGACGACTACGTCACCAAGCCGTTCAGCCCCCGCGAGCTGGTCCTGCGGGT
>JAPLAT010000206.1 GCA_026393175.1 Pseudonocardiales bacterium | reverse complement strand
GGGCGGCCAGGGGTCGGGCAGGGCCAGCGCCGCCCGGCCGAGCCGCACCGCCTCCTCGGGCGCGAGCCGGCGCAGCGCGGACGCGGCCGCACGCAGCGCCACGTCCCGGGCCGCGGCCCCCTCGCCGTAGGGGGCCAGCGCCAGGCGGTGCCAGGCCAGCTCCGGCAGGTGCTCGTCCAGCTCGCCCGCCCAGCGGGCCTCGAGGGCGTCGGCCGCGGCGCGGTGCAGCGCCACGAGCTCGGCGCCCGGGACCGCGTCGCGGACGGCGTCGCGGGTCAAGGCGTGGGCGAACCGCAGCTCGCCCGCCCCGCCGCGGGTGAGCAGGCCCGCGGCGGTCGCGGCGTCGGCCGGGCCGAGGACGTCGGCGACGGCGACGCCCAGGACCGCGGCCACGACCGCGGGCTCGCACCGCCTGCCGAGCACGGCGCAGGCCCGCAGGAACCGGCGGACCTCCGGGCCGAGCCGGTCGACCCGCGCCCGGACGGCGTCGCGGACCGTGCGCGGGGCGGCGCCCGGCGTCCAGGTGCCGTCGACGACGGCGCGGGCCACCTCGCGCACGAAGAACGGGTTGCCGCCGGTGGCGTCGTGCACCTCGGCGGCGACGGCCCCGGCGGCGCCGAGCGCCCGCAGCTGCCTGCCCACGTCCTCGCGCCCCAGGCCGCGCAGCTCCACCAGCTCGGCGTCCGGGGCCCGCAGCAGGTCCGTCGGCGCCCGGGGGGCGTCCGGGCCCGCCTCGCGCAGCGTCGCGAGCAGCAGTAGCGGCGCCCCCGGTGCGCGCTCGGCGAGGTGGCGCAGCACGAGCAGCGAGGACTCGTCCGCCCAGTGCAGGTCGTCGAGGACCAGGACCAGCGGGCGCCCGGACGCGTGGCCCAGCACCGTGGCGGCGAGGGCGTCCACCGCGCGGAAGCGGTCCGGCGCCGTCCCCGGCTCCCCCGCCCGCGCGGCGTCCGGCCGGGACACGCCCAGGCCGTCCAGCACCTGGCGCCACGGCCACAGCGGCGGCGCGCCCTCGGTGTCGACGCAGCGCCCCCACACGACCGCGACGTCGGGCGGGGCACACCGGGCCAGCTCCTGCGCGAGCCGGGTCTTGCCGATGCCGGCCTCCCCGGCCAGCAGGACGAGCCGGCCGTGGCCGGCGACGGCCCCGGCGAGCCACCCGCGCAGCGCGGCCAGCTCCCGGTCGCGCCCCACCAGCCCCGCGCTCATGCGCCCAGCATGGCGCACCCGGCCCCGCCGCGGGCGCACGTCGCGCCGGGCTGGGAGGCTGGGGGGACGTACGACCCCAGGAGCGAACGATGCCCCCCGAACCGGCCACGCCGGCCTCCACGACCCCGGTCGCGGACTACCTCGACCGTCCCGCCCCCGGTGCCACGCCCGACCACCTCGTCGTGCCGCGGTCGCTGGCCCAGTCGATGCCGCTGCGCTGGCAGCAGGTCTTCGTCGGCCTGCTCGCCGACCTGCACGACGCCTACGGACACCTGCCGTGGCCGGAGTACCGGGTCGTGCCGAGCCGCTGGGAGCGGCTCACCGACCTCGACGAGGAGCAGCTCGCCGCGGCGGGCTACGTCGCCGACCTCGGGCCGGACGGCGAGCTGGAGTACCGCGACGCCGCCGACGTGCCCGTCGCCGACCCGGGGGCGCACCGGGTCCTCGCCCCGGTGGACGACCCGCTCCCGCGCGCCGCGGACGGCCGGGTCGTGCCCCGGCCCGCCGACCCCCTCTAGGCGCCGCGGGAACAAGGGGCGGTGGTCGCCCGTTGGACCGGACAGCAAGTTGAGCGAGGCCCACTCAACCCGGGTGGACGCCCCGTGGCAGACTTGAGCCGGACCAACGCAACACGCACTACTCGGAGGCAACCACCATGGCTCGTGCGGTCGGCATCGACCTCGGGACCACCAACTCCGTCGTCGCCGTCCTGGAAGGCGGCGAGCCGACGGTCATCGCGAACTCCGAGGGCGCGCGCACCACGCCCTCGGTCGTGGCCTTCGCCCGCAACGGCGAGGTGCTCGTCGGGCAGTCGGCCAAGAACCAGGCGGTGACGAACGTCGACCGGACCATCCGGTCGGTCAAGCGCCACATCGGCACCGGCTGGACCACCGACGACATCGACGGCAAGAAGTACTCCGCGCAGGAGATCAGCGCGCGCGTGCTGCAGAAGCTCAAGCGCGACGCCGAGTCCTACCTGGGCGAGGAGATCGTCGACGCCGTCATCACGGTGCCGGCGTACTTCGAGGACAGCCAGCGCCAGGCCACCAAGGAGGCCGGCCAGATCGCGGGCCTCAACGTGCTGCGCATCGTCAACGAGCCCACCGCGGCCGCGCTGGCGTACGGCCTGGACAAGGGCGAGAAGGACCAGACGATCCTCGTCTTCGACCTCGGCGGCGGCACGTTCGACGTGTCCCTGCTGGAGATCGGCGAGGGCGTCGTCGAGGTGAAGGCCACCAACGGTGACAACCACCTCGGCGGCGACGACTGGGACGAGCGGATCATCAGCTGGCTCGTCGACAAGTTCAAGAGCAGCCAGGGCATCGACCTGACCCGCGACAAGATGGCGATGCAGCGCCTCCGCGAGGCCGCGGAGAAGGCGAAGATCGAGCTGTCGAGCCAGAACTCGGCCACGATCAACCTGCCCTACATCACCGTCGACGCGGACAAGAACCCGCTGTTCCTCGACGAGACGCTCTCCCGCGCCGAGTTCCAGCGGATCACCTCCGACCTGCTCGACCGCACCCGCACCCCGTTCAACCAGGTCATCAAGGACGCCGGGATCTCCGTCGGCCAGATCGACCACGTGGTGCTCGTCGGCGGCTCCACCCGGATGCCGGCCGTCACCGAGCTCGTCAAGGAGCTCACCGGCGGCAAGGAGCCCAACAAGGGCGTCAACCCGGACGAGGTCGTCGCCGTGGGTGCCGCGCTGCAGGCCGGCGTGCTCCGCGGTGAGGTCAAGGACGTCCTGCTGCTCGACGTCACCCCGCTGTCCCTGGGCATCGAGACCAAGGGCGGCGTGATGACCAAGCTCATCGAGCGCAACACCACGATCCCCACGAAGCGGTCGGAGGTCTTCTCCACCGCCGACGACAACCAGCCGTCCGTGGCGATCCAGGTGTTCCAGGGCGAGCGCGAGATCGCGGCCTACAACAAGAAGCTCGGCATGTTCGAGCTCACCGGGCTGCCCCCGGCCCCGCGCGGCGTGCCGCAGATCGAGGTGTCGTTCGACATCGACGCCAACGGCATCGTCAACGTCTCCGCGAAGGACCTCGGCACCGGCAAGAGCCAGGCCATGACGATCACCGGCGGGTCCGCCCTGGGCAAGGACGAGATCGACCGGATGATGCGCGAGGCCGAGCAGCACGCCGAGGAGGACAAGAAGCGCCGCGAGGAGGCCGAGGTCCGCAACCAGGCCGAGACGCTCGTCTACCAGACGGAGAAGTTCGTCAAGGAGAACGACGAGAAGCTCCCGGCCGACGTGAAGGACGGCGTCGCCGCGGCCATCACGGAGACGCAGGAGGCCCTCAAGGGCACCGACTCCGAGGCCATCAAGGCCGCGTCGGAGCGCCTCGCCACCGAGTCCCAGAAGCTCGGCCAGGCCCTCTACGCCCAGCAGGCCGCCGACGGCGGTGCCCCGGGCGCGGACGCGGGCCAGCAGCAGGCCGACGCCGAGGACGACGTCGTGGACGCCGAGATCGTCGACGAGGAGAAGGACAAGAAGTGACCCCGGATGACCGCAACACCGAGAACGGCGATGGTGAGCGGGTCGTGGTCCGGGACCGGCGCCGGATCGACCCGGTGACCGGTGAGGTGCGCACCCCGGCCGGCGACGCGCCGGCCGGGGCCGCCCCCGAGGGCGCGGAGGAGGCCGACCCCGTCGCCGACGTGGCCACCGCCGAGCTCGCCGCCCAGGTGGCGGAGCGCACGGCCGACCTGCAGCGGCTGTCGGCGGAGTACGCCAACTACCGCCGCCGGGTCGACCGCGACCGCGAGGCGATCGCCGTCACGGCGCGGGCCCAGGTCGTGTCCGAGCTGCTCACCGTGCTCGACGACCTCGACCGCGCCGAGGCGCACGGCGACCTCACCGGCCCGTTCAAGTCCGTGGCCGACAAGCTCGTCGCCGTCGTGCAGAAGCAGGGCCTGGAGCCCTTCGGCGAGGTCGGCGAGGAGTTCGACCCGGCCGTGCACGAGGCCGTCCAGCACGAGCAGGGCGACGCCGCGGGCCCGACCGTCACCGTCGTGTCCACCGTGATGCGCCGGGGCTACCGGGTGGCCGACCGGGTGCTGCGCCCGGCGATGGTCGCGGTCGTCGACCGCACGGCGGGGACGGGCGACGACCAGACCGAGCCACCGCCCGGAGAGTAGGAGGGAGGCGGGATGACCCAGCGCGACTGGATCGAGAAGGACTTCTACCGTGAGCTGGGCGTCGCCTCCGACGCGTCGGCCGAGGAGATCAAGAAGGCGTACCGGAAGCTGGCACGGGAGCTCCACCCCGACGCCAACCCCGGCGACGCGAAGGCCGAAACGCGGTTCAAGCAGGTCTCCGAGGCCTACGGCGTGCTGTCCGACCCGGACAAGCGCCGGGAGTACGACGAGACCAGGGCCCTGTTCGCCGGCGGCGGGGGCTTCCCCGGCGGCTTCCCCGCCGGTGGGGGCTTCCCCGGCGGCGGCGGGGCCCAGGGCTTCGACCTCGGCGACATCTTCGGCCGCGGTGCGGCCGGGGGCGCCGGGGCGGGCGGCTTCGGCGACATCCTGTCCGACATCCTCGGCCGCCAGGCCGCGGGGCGCGGCGGCGCGGCGTCCTCGGGCGCCCGCCGCGGCGCGGACGTCGAGACCGAGCTGCGCGTCGACTTCGGGCAGGCGGTCCGCGGCGCGGACGTGCCGATCAAGCTGTCGTCCCCGGGCCGCTGCGAGCGCTGCGGCGGCACCGGGGCCAAGCCGGGCAGCACGCCGCGCCAGTGCCCGACCTGCCAGGGGCGGGGCCTGGTCAGCCGCAGCGAGGGCGCGTTCGCGTTCTCCGAGCCGTGCCGCGACTGCCGCGGCACGGGGCGGCTGATCGACGACCCGTGCCCCGAGTGCGGCGGGGACGGCGTCAGCACCCGCACGCGGTCGCTGACCGTCCGCATCCCGGCCGGGGTCGAGGACGGGCAGAAGGTCCGGCTCAAGGGCCAGGGCGAGCCCGGCCGCGGGGGCGCCCCGGCGGGCGACCTCTACGTCACGGTGCACGTCAGCCCGCACCGGGTGTTCGGGCGCTCGAGCCGCAACGCCGACGACCTGACGCTCACGGTGCCGGTCACCTATCCCGAGCTGGCGCTCGGCGCCACCATCACGGTGCCGACGCTGGACGCGACGGTGACCCTGCGGGTGCCCGCCGGCACGGCCAGCGGGCGCACGTTCCGGGTCAAGGGCCGCGGGGTGCCGCGCAAGACCCGCACCGGCGACCTGCTCGTCACCGTCGAGGTGGCGGTGCCCTCGCGGCTCGACGACGCGGCCACCACGGCGCTGCAGTCCTACGCCGAGGCCACCAAGGCGTTCGACCCGCGGGCCGACCTGCTGCGGAGCGCGCGATGACGGTGCCGCCCGGTACCGGCCCCGACCAGCCGGTCTTCGTGATCTCGGTGGCCGCGGAGCTGGCCGGGCTGCACGCGCAGACGCTGCGCAGCTACGACCGGCTGGGGCTCGTCAGCCCCGGCCGGTCCGCCGGTGGCGGGCGGCGCTACTCCGCCCGCGACATCGCCCTGCTGCGCGAGGTGCAGCGGCTCTCCCAGGAGGAGGGCGTCAACCTGGCCGGCATCAAGCGGATCATCGAGCTGGAGCAGCTCGTCGACGAGCTCCGCGGCCGCATCGACGCGATGGCCGAGGAGCTCCTCGCCGCCCGCACGGCCGCCGAGCAGGCCGTCGCGTCCGTGCACGCGTCCTACCGGCGCGATCTCGTGCCGGTGAAGCGCGAGCAGGCGCTGGTGGTCTGGCGGCCCCCGCGCCGCGGCGAGCGCGGCTGAGGCCCCGCCCCGCCCGCGGCGGGGCCCGTCAGTCCATCGTGAACGGGTCGTACCGGATGCGGTCGAGCGGCGTGCCCGCCACCAGCATCCGCGACACCGTGGCCCGGATCATCGACGGCGAGCCGCACACCAGCACGTCGTGGTCGGCCCACGCGCCGTAGCGGGTGACGACGTCGGCCAGGGTGCCGCGCTCGGCGCCGCTGGCCTCCTCGTCGGACTCGACCACGGGGATCACGTCGAGCCAGCTGTTGCTGTAGGACAGCTTGCGCAGCGACCCGAAGTCGTAGAGGTCCTCCCACGTGCGCCCGCCGACGAACACCTGGGTGCGGGGGCGGTTCTCGGTGGCCGCGAGGTGCTCGATGAGCGACTTGATCGGGGCCATGCCGGTGCCGCCCGCGACCATCAGCAGGTCGCGCTTCGACGTGGGGTCGATGCCCATGCGGCCCATCGGCGGACCGATCCGCCAGGTGTCGCCGACGCGGGAGTGGGCGACGATCGCCCGGCTGACCCAGCCGCTCTGCACGGCGCGGACGTGGAACTCCAGCACGCCGTCCTGGCGCGGGGCGTTGGCCGGGGAGAGGTAGCGCCACAGCCGCGGGCGCTGCGGGGTCTCCACCGAGACGTACTGGCCGGCCCGGTAGGGGATGGCCTCGCTGGCCTGCACGGTGATCTTCGCGAGGTCCCAGCCGAGGCGCTCGTGGCCGACGACGCGGCCGAGCCAGGAGGCCGGCCCGCGCTCGGCGGCGGCGGCGTCGCGCATGGCCCCGGCGACGACCCCGTACGCGTCGGTCCAGGCCCGCTCGACCTCCGGGGTCCAGGCGTCGCCCGCGAAGTGGGCGATCGAGGCGAGCAGGGCGCCGCCGACCGCGTCGTAGTGCTGGGCGATGACGCCGAACTTGCGGTGGTCGCGGCCCAGCTGCTGCAGGAACGGGACGAGCTCGTCGGGCTGGTCCACCATCTGCACGACGTGCACGAGGGCGCGCAGCAGCCTGCTGCGCTGCACCTCCATGTTCACGGGGAACAGGTCGCGGGTCTCGGGGGCCCGGCTGAACAGCGTGGCGTAGAAGTGCCGGCCCACGTCCTCGGCCTGCGGGGCCACCAGCTCGAAGCTGGACCGGATGATCTCGACCATCCCGGATGCCTCGCTGCGGGGCTCACCGACCGTGGGGAGGTCGGCGGTGAGCAACTGTTCGGCGGTCATCGGTGGACGTTCCTCTGGTCGTCGACACCCCGGCCGGGGACCCGGGGCAAGGCACTGCTAGCGGGTCAGACTAGTGCACGAAAGGGGGCCGGTCGCCACCCGGAGACACACCCCGGCTGGGCGGACGCCCGTCCGGATGGCACCGTGTGGGTGGTGACGACGCGTACGCATGCCCTCACCCGCCGTCCGCCGGCACCGTCGTCCGAGGTCGGAGCGCCTGTCGACGCGCGCCCGGGCTCGGCAGGCGAGCACGCCCTGCAGTGCGCCTACGGCAGCACGGAGCGCGCCGACCGCTTCTACGCCGACCAGGTCCGCGACCGGCTGCTGCCGGCGATGGTGGAGTTCGTCGGGCGGATGGAGATGGTGTTCGTCGCCACCGCGGACGGCCACGGCGAGTGCGACGCGTCGCTGCGGGCGGGCCCGCCCGGCTTCGTCCACGTGCTGGACGACCGGACGCTGGCCTACCCCGAGTACCGCGGCAACGGCGTGCACGCGAGCCTGGGCAACATCGCGGAGAACGCCCACGTCGGGCTGCTGATGGTCGACTTCGTGCGCGACCGGATCGGCCTGCACGTCAACGGCACCGCGCGGATCGTCGAGGACGCGGAGTTCCGCCGCGAGCACCCCGGCGTGCCCGTCGACCCGGCCCGCGGCAGGCGGGCCGAGCGCTGGGTGGTGGTGGACGTGGAGGAGGCCTACGTGCACTGCCGCAAGCACGTCCCGCAGATGGAGGTCGTCACCCGCAGGCGCGCGTGGGGCACCGACGACCCGGGGCGCAAGGGCGGCGACTACTTCGCCGCGAAGGGCACGCCCGCCCGGGTGCCCCGCACCCGGCGGCCCCGGCGCCGCTTCCCGACCACCACGCACCTGGGCGGCACGCCCTCGCGCACGCTCCGGCCGCTGCGCCGGGCCTGAGCGCTCAGGCCCGGTCGCGCCGGCGGCGCAGCGCCCCGACGGCGACCGCGACCACCGCCAGCGCGGCGAGCACCAGCCAGACCAGCGCGGCCGGCAGGGCGACCCCGGTGACGGCCACCGCCACGACCAGGGCCAGGCAGAGCGCAAGGGCGCCGACGGTGAGCCGCAGCGGGAGGTCGGCGCGCAGCGCGGCGCGCACGGGCGGGCGGGTGCTCGGCGGCAGGTCGCGGGCCAGCCGCCAGGCGAGCACCGCGACGACGGCGAGCAGCCCCGCCGCGACCACCCGGACCGGGGTCGACGGCTCGCCCGCGTCGCGGCCCCCGGCGGCGAACAGCGCGAGCACGCCCACCACCAGCACGATCCGCAGCAGCCAGGCCAGCCGCCAGAGCACGGCGGCGACGTTGCGCAGCACCAGCGGCTGGGTGGGGTCCAGCTGCCCGGCCGCGACGAGCCCCCGCAGCGCCTGCGCCGGGTGGTGGGTGGCGAGGTCCAGCACGGCGAGGTCGTGGCGGGCCGTCGCGTTCGACGGGTCCAGCCGCAGCGTCTCCGCGTAGGCGCGGCGGGCGGTGACGAGGTCGCGGCGGTCGCCGGCGATGTCGGCGAGCCGCAGGTGCGCGGCGGGGTCGGCCGGCGCCAGCTCGACGGCCCGGATCGCCACCCGCTGGGCGTCCTCGAGCCGCCCGGCGGACTGCAGCACCACCGCGTACCCGAGCGCGGCGAGCGGCTCGTGCGGGGCGAGGGACACCGCCGTGTAGCCGGCCTGCACCGCCTCGGCGTGCCGGCCCAGCCGGGAGAGCAGCACGCCGCGGATGCGGTGCACCCGCTCGTCCTGCGGGGCGGCCGCGCCCGCGGCGTCGGCGGCGGCGAGCCCCTCGGCGGCGCGCCCGGCCGCGAGCAGCACAGCGGCCAGCTCGGTGAGCAGGGCCGGGTCCTGCGGGTCGGTGGCCAGCGCCGTGCGCGCCTCGCGCTCGGCGTCGTCGAGGCGGCGCAGCGTGCGCAGCCGCGCGACCCGGGCCGCGGCGGGGTGCCCGCGCACAGCCTCCTGTTCCTCTTCAGGTAGGCGGCCAGGTCGTCGTAGGTGCCGTCGATGTTGGCGAACGCGACGACGTTGCGGGCCGTCGCGAACCACGGGCCCGTGCTCGGCCGCACCTCGCGCAGCGCGGCGGTGAGGTCGGCCTGGCCGATCGGGCGGAGCGCCCCGGCGCGCATCGAGTCGGCCAGCGCGCGCTCGGTGGCCGTGGCGCACAGGTGCGCGAGGTCGGCGCCGGAGAAGTGCTCCGTGGCCCGCGCCAGCGCCTCGACGTCCACCCCGTCCAGCGGCCGCCCGCGCAGGTGGTGGTGCAGGATCGCGACCCGCGCCGGCAGGTCGGGGGGCAGCACCAGCAGCATCCGGTCGAACCGGCCCGGGCGGCGCAGCGCGGCGTCGACGTCCCACGGGTGGTTGGTCGCGCCGAGCACGAACACGCCGTCGTCGGGGGTGTCCATCTCCGCCAGCAGCGTGTTGACGGTGTTGCGCATGCTCGAGGAGTGCGTCAGGTGCGAGCGCTTCTGGCCCAGCGCGTCGACCTCGTCGAAGAACAGCACGCACGGCGCGTGCCGCCGCGCCGCGGCGAAGACCTGGGCGAGGTTGCGCTCGCTGGAGCCCACCCACATGTCGAGCACCTCGGCGACGCCCACGGAGAAGAACGAGGCCCCCAGCTCGCCCGCGACCGCGCGCGCGATGTGGGTCTTGCCGCACCCGGGCGGCCCGTAGAGCAGCAGCCCGCCGCCCAGCCCCTTGCCGAACGCCCTGGCCAGCTCGGGGTTGCGCATCGGCCCGAGGAACGCCAGCTCCAGGCGCTGCTTGACGTGCTCCATGCCGCCGACGTCGGCCAGCCGCAGCGTGGGCCGCTCGACGTCCTCGGTGACCGGGGCGGGCCGCTCCTCGTGGGCGACGGGGGCCGCCGCCGGCGGGTCCGGCCGCGCGACGTCGGCGACCTCGTGCTCGGCCCGCCGCCAGTCGAACGCCGGCTCGACGGGCCGCGCGATGAGCGTGGTCAGCCGCTGCAGCATGGCCACCGCGCCGGGGTGGCCGGGCGCGGTCGCGAGCGCCTGCGTGCAGTGCGCCAGCGCCTCGGTCAACCGGTCCCGCCCGGCCAGCAGCTCCGCGACGTGCAGCCGCAGCGGCACGTCACCGGGGGCGGCGTCGACGGCCGCGAGCAGGCTGTCGAGGAGGGCGTCGTCGGGCACGCGGCCAGTATGGCGACGCCACCCGGGGCCCCTCCCGGCGCGGACCCGGCTACCGTGCCGCAGGTGGCGGTTCCGGAGCGGGTGCACGCGTTCTGCCGGCGGTACGGGTTGCGGGTCCCCGTCCTGGAGGCCCCGATGGCGGGGGCCTGCCCGCCGGCGCTGGCGGCGGCAGTGGCCGGGGCGGGCGGGATGGGCGCGGCCGGGGTCGTGTCCGACCCCCCGGAGCGGATCGCGGCGTGGGCCGCGGAGTTCCGGGCCGCGTCCGAAGGGCCGTTCCAGCTCAACCTCTGGGTCCCCGATCCGCCCGCCGACGACCCCGGGCCGATCGCGGCCGCGGCGGACTTCCTGGGCCGCTTCGGCGACCCCGGCGACCCCGGGCCCGCGGCGCCGGTGTTCGCCGAGCAGTGCGCGGCGCTGCTCGCCGCCCGGCCCGCGGTCGCCTCGTCGATCATGGGGCTGTTCGAGCCGGCCTTCGTCGCGCGGCTGCACGACGCGGGCATCGCGTGGTTCGCCTGCGCGACCACCCTCGACGACGCCCTCGCCGCCCAGGAGGCGGGCGCGGACGCCGTCGTGGCGCAGGGGCTGGAGGCGGGCGGGCACCGCGGCACGTTCGACCCGGCCGCCGCGGAGGGGACCGCCGTCGGCCTGGTCGCGCTGCTCCCGCGGCTGGCCGACCACCTGCGCGTGCCGGTGATCGCCGCGGGCGGGATCGCCGACGGGCGCGGGGTGGCGGCGGCGATCGCGCTCGGCGCCAGCGCGGTGCAGGTGGGCACGGCACTGCTGCGCACCCCGGAGGCGGCGATCGCGCCGGAGTGGGCGGCGTCGCTGGACGGGCTCGCCCCCGAGGCGACGGTCCCGACCCGGGCGTACACCGGGCGGCTCGCCCGCGCGGCGCCCACGCCGTACGTGAGGGCCTGGGCCGGGCCCGGGGCGCCGCACCCGGCGCCCTACCCGCACCAGCGGGCGCTGGTGGCCCGCTGGCGCCGCGGCGGGGCCGGGGGCGTCGACCGGGTCAACCACTGGGCCGGCCAGGGCGCCGCCCTGGCCTCGACCGACCCGGCCGGGGTGATCGTCGAGCGGATGTGGCGGGACGCGCGGGAAATCTTGGGTTGAGCGGAACAGACTCAACTCTCCTGCCGTTGGGTGAAGCAACGGGCACGATGGTGGTGCCCGACGAACCACAGCAGGAGGACGTCCGGGATGGACTCGTTCAACCCCACCACCAAGGCCCAGCAGGCCGTGTCCGCCGCGGTGCAGGCCGCGGCGCTCGCCGGCAACCCCGACGTCGGCCCCACCCACCTCCTCGGCGCGCTGCTCGCGCAGGGTGACGGCATCGCCGCGCCGCTGCTCCAGGCGGTCGGCGCCGACCCCGCCGCGGTGCGCGCCGAGGTGTCCGCGCTGGGTGCGCGGCTCCCGTCGGCGGCGGGGGCCACCGTGGGCGCCCCGCAGCTCGCCCGCGACACCCTGGCCGCGATCACCGCCGCCCAGCAGCTGGCCACCGAGATGGGCGACGAGTTCGTCTCCACCGAGCACCTGCTCGTCGGGCTGGCCTCCACCCGCACCGCCGTGGCCGACCTGCTCGCCCGGCACGGCGCCACCCCGGACGCCCTGCGCGAGGCGTTCACGCAGGTCCGCGGGTCGAGCCGGGTCACCAGCCCGGACCCGGAGGGCACCTACCAGGCCCTGCAGAAGTACGGCGTCGACCTCACCGAGCGGGCCCGCAAGGGCGAGCTCGACCCGGTGATCGGGCGGGACACCGAGATCCGCCGCGTGGTGCAGGTGCTCTCGCGGCGCACCAAGAACAACCCCGTGCTGATCGGCGAGCCGGGCGTCGGCAAGACCGCGATCGTGGAGGGCCTGGCCCAGCGGATCGTGGCGGGCGACGTGCCCGAGTCGCTGCGCGACAAGCGCGTCGTGTCCCTCGACCTGGGCTCGATGGTGGCCGGGGCGAAGTACCGCGGCGAGTTCGAGGAGCGGCTCAAGGCCGTGCTCAAGGAGATCACCGAGAGCGCGGGCCAGGTCATCACGTTCATCGACGAGCTGCACACGATCGTCGGCGCGGGCGGGGCCGAGGGCGCGATGGACGCCGGCAACATGATCAAGCCGATGCTGGCCCGCGGCGAGCTGCGCCTGGTCGGCGCGACCACGCTCGACGAGTACCGCCAGCGGATCGAGAAGGACCCGGCCCTGGAGCGCCGCTTCCAGCAGGTCTACGTCGGCGAGCCGTCCGTCGAGGACACGGTCGGCATCCTGCGCGGGCTCAAGGAGCGCTACGAGGTGCACCACGGCGTGCGGATCACCGACGCCGCCCTCGTCGCCGCCGCCGCGCTGTCCGACCGCTACATCACCGCGCGGTTCCTCCCGGACAAGGCCATCGACCTGGTCGACGAGGCCGCGTCCCGGCTCCGCATGGAGATCGACTCGCGCCCGGTGGAGATCGACACCGTGGAGCGCGCCGTCCGGCGGCTGGAGATCGAGGAGATGGCGCTGGCGAAGGAGTCCGACGCGGCGTCCGCCGACCGGCTCTCCGCGCTGCGCGCGGAGCTCGCCGAGAAGCGGGAGGAGCTGGACGCGCTCACCGCCCGCTGGCAGAACGAGCGGGGCGCCATCGAGTCCGTCCGGGAGCTCAAGGAGCAGCTGGAGACGCTGCGCGGGGAGTCCGAGCGCGCCGAGCGCGACGGCGACCTGGGCCGCGCCGCCGAGCTGCGCTACGGCCGCATCCCGGAGCTGGAGAAGAAGCTGGGCGTCGCCACCGAGGTCACCGCGGCCGACGCCGACCTCATGCTCAAGGAGGAGGTCGGCCCGGACGACGTGGCCGACGTCGTCAGCGCCTGGACCGGCATCCCGGCCGGGCGCATGCTCGAGGGCGAGACGGCCAAGCTGCTGCGCATGGAGGACGAGCTCGGCAAGCGCGTCGTCGGCCAGACCGAGGCCGTCCGCGCCGTCTCCGACGCCGTGCGCCGCGCCCGGGCCGGCATCGCCGACGAGAACCGGCCCACCGGCTCGTTCCTGTTCCTCGGGCCCACCGGCGTCGGCAAGACCGAGCTGGCCAAGGCGCTGGCCGGGTTCCTGTTCGACGACGACCGCGCGATGGTGCGCATCGACATGAGCGAGTACTCCGAGAAGCACTCGGTGGCCCGGCTCGTCGGCGCCCCTCCCGGCTACGTCGGCTACGACCAGGGCGGCCAGCTCACCGAGGCCGTGCGGCGCCGCCCGTACAGCGTCGTGCTGTTCGACGAGGTGGAGAAGGCGCACCCGGACGTGTTCGACACGCTGCTGCAGGTCCTCGACGACGGCAGGCTCACCGACGGCCAGGGCCGCACGGTGGACTTCCGCAACACGATCCTCGTGCTCACCTCGAACCTGGGGTCGGGCGGCGGCGCGGACCTCGACGAGGCCGGGCGCCGCGCGTTCGTCATGGCGGCGGTGCAGCGGCACTTCAAGCCGGAGTTCCTCAACCGGCTCGACGACGTGGTGGTCTTCCACGCGCTGTCCACCGAGGAGCTGACGCACATCGTCGACATCCAGCTCGACGTGCTGCGCACCCGGCTGGCCAAGCGACGGCTCACCCTGGAGGTCTCCGACGCCGGGCGGGAGTGGCTCGCGCTCAACGGGTTCGACCCGGTCTACGGGGCCCGGCCGCTGCGCCGGCTCGTGCAGTCCGCGATCGGCGACCAGCTGGCCCGCGAGCTGCTGGCGGGCGACGTCCGGGAGGGCGACACGGTCCGGGTGGACCTCGACCCGACCGCGGCGGGCGGCACGGGCGGCCTGGTCGTCGGCAAGGCGCTGCCGGCGACGGTCTGACCCCGCCCACCCCGTTGCAGCAAAGCCACTTTCACGCAAGCTCCTTGCGTGAAAGTGGCTTTGCTGCAACTCGGACGGCCCGGCGCGCCACCATGATCTGCCGTGCACGGCGGGGCTAGCCTGGCCCCGTGGGCATTCCTCCGTCGGTGTGGTTCGTCATCGCCGTGATCGCGCTGCTCGCCGGGGCCGCGCTGCTGTTCCTCGACCGGCGCGGCAGCTCCGGCGGCGTGCGCGACCGCAGGCGCTGGGCCGCCGCCCGCGGCTGGGAGTACCAGGAGACCGATCCGGTCCTGCCCAGCCGCTGGCGCTACGGCACCATCCACCAGGGCGGGCCGGGGGTGGCGCGCGACCTGATCAGCGGCGACGTCCCCACGCCCGACGGCCCGCGGCAGGCCTACGTCTTCGACCACGAGCAGGCCGGCCGGCGCAGCTCGGTGCTCGCCGCGGTGCAGCTGCGCGACCCGCTGCCCGCCGCCGTCGAGCTGCGGCTGCCGTCGGCCCCGCTGCCCGACGACGCCGGGCTGGACCTGCTGGAGCCGGTCGGCGAGCGCTACGCGTTCGTCGCCGACGCCGACGCCGTCCGCCCGCTGCTCACCGAGCGTCTCGCCGCGGCGGGCGACCAGCTCGGCGACGACGTCGAGCTGCTGTGGGCCGAGGAGTCGTGGGTGCTCGCCACGGCCCCGCTGGGCTCGGACAGCGAGCGCATCCAGGACCTGGTCGCCGACCTGTCGGAGGTCGCCACCGCCCTGGAGCGGGCCGCCCGCTCCACCACGCGCTGACGTGCCCACCGCACTCGTCACCGGGGCGACCGCCGGCCTGGGGGCCGCGTTCGTCGAGCGCCTCGTCCGCGACGGCCGCGACGTGGTCCTGGTCGCCCGCGACGAGGAGCGCCTCGCCGCCACCGCGGACGCCGCGCGCGCCGCGGGCGTCGCCGCCGAGGTGCTGCCCGCCGACCTCGCGACCGCGGAGGGCCGGGAGCGGGTGGCGCGGCGGCTGGCCGGCCCGCCCGTGGACCTGCTGGTCAACAACGCCGGCTTCGCGATGCACGGCGAGTTCCTCGACTGCGCGCCCGCCGACCTGCGCCGCCAGCTCGACGTCAACGTCGGCGCGGTGCTGGAGCTGACCCGGGCCGCGCTGCCGGGCATGGTCGGGCGCGGGCGCGGGGCGGTGCTCAACGTCTCCAGCGTGGCCGGGTTCCTGGCCGGGCGGGGCTCGACCTACAGTGCGGACAAGGCGTGGGTCACGGCCTTCACCGAGGGGGTGTCGGCGTCGCTGCGCGGCACCGGGGTGCGCGCGATGGCGCTGTGCCCCGGGTTCGTGCGCACCGAGTTCCACGCCCGCGCCGGGATCGACGTCGGCGACCGGACGGGCCCGCTGTGGCTCGACGCCGGCCGGGTCGTCGACGACGCGCTGGCCGATCTGGCGAGGGGGAGAACGGTGTCCGTACCCGGTCCGCAGTACAAGGCGATCGTCGCGCTGGTCGACGTGCTGCCGCGCGCGCTGGTGCGCCGCGTCACCGCCACGTTCGACCGGGACCGGACGTGACGACCCCCGCGCAGGCGAGCGCGGACCTCGCGGAGCTCTCCGCCCTCGTCCGGGACCTCGGCGTGGTGCACGGGCGGGTCACGCTCTCCTCCGGCGCGGAGGCCGACCACTACGTCGACCTGCGCCGGGTCACGCTGCACCACCGCGCCGGGCCGCTCGTCGGGCGGCTGGTGCGGGTGCTCACCGCCGACTGGACCTACAGCGCCGTCGGCGGCCTGACCCTCGGCGCCGACCCCGTGGCGACGGCCGTCCTGCACGCGGCCGCCGCCGAGCCGGACGCGGACCCGGTGGACGCGTTCGTCGTGCGGAAGTCGGCCAAGCAGCACGGCATGCAGCGCCTCATCGAGGGCCCGGACATCGCCGGACGGCAGGTGCTGGTCGTCGAGGACACCTCCACCACCGGGGCGTCCCCGCTCGCCGCCGTGCGCGCCGCCCGGGAGGCCGGGGCCACCGTCGTCGGTGTCGCGACCGTCGTGGACCGCGAGACCGGGGCCCGCGAGGTGATCGAGGCCGAGGGCGTGCCGTACCGCGCGCTGCTCGGCCTGGCCGATCTCGGGCTCTAGCCCGGGCCTCCCTCCGGGGCTTTAACCGCTTCGTCGCTTTCGCCGCATTTTTCTTCACACGCCGGCAACCGAACGGCGCATTCCGCACGGCTTTCCGTGTCGCATACTCGTTGGTCACGAGTTGGTCACGGCGGGGAGGCCCTATGCGGTTCCGCGTTGTTCTCACCTGCCTCACCGCGGTGGCGGCACTCACCGCCTGCGGCGCGTCGGAGTACACCTACATCACGAATTCGGAGGACCGCGCCTACGCCAGGGTGCCGTCGGGGTGGGGCCCGGTGGACGAGTCCTCCCTCGCCTCGGCGATCGGGCTGGACCCCTCGGTGCCCGCCGAGGAGCAGGGCATCTGGATCCAGGCGTTCGACTCCGCGGAGGAGCCGTCCTCGTCGCACGTCTTCGGGCCGAACACCGCCGATCCGGCGGTCGTCATGATCGTGCAGGACATCCCGGCGCCGACCCGCGGCCAGTACTCCCTCGACCGGCTGCGCGACCTGTTCCAGCCGGTCTCCGCGGCGGCCCGCCAGCAGCTGGCGGCCAACCCGATGATGGCCCAGACCCTGACCGGGTTCGGCCTGATGCGCGACGAGGTCCTGACCCCGGGCGAGGGCGTGCGCGGCGTGCACGTCACCTACCGCTACCGCATCGCCGGCGGCCCGTTCCAGGTCTTCGACCAGGTCGCCTACCTCAACGACGACGCCAGCAAGCTCTACGTCCTGCTCGCCCGCTGCTCGATGACCTGCTACGAGGAACAGCGGGCCGAGATCGACCGCGTCGTCTCGTCGTTCACCGTCCTGGAGGGCTCATGACCACGACCGAGGCTCCCGAGGGACTCACCCCGCCCGACGAGCACCCCGTCCCGAAGCGGGAGACGCGCAAGCGGATGGGCCTGTGGGACCGGGTCCGGCTGCTGCTGCTGTTCGCGCTCGCCTGGTTCGTCATCGTGTGGTCGGCGATGGCCGACAACCCGCTGCTGCCCTTCGTGGACGCGATGCGGCTGCACGTCGAGGAGTCGCAGTGGCTGCTGTGGCTCGCCGGCGCCGAGACCGTGCGGCAGGTGCACTTCCTCATCAGCGAGCGGTCCTCGCGCTACCACCGGTTCTGGGCGCACCGGGTGTTCGGCGGCACCGAGCGCGCGCTCCGGCGGCGGTTCTCCGACTGGACCCGGTTCCGGCTCGCGCGGGTGCTCAAGTGGCTCGCGTTCATCACGTTGTTCTCGCTGGTGGCCGCGCAGATCCTGGAGACCTCGCCGCCGCTGGCGCTGTTCGAGGCCCCGGCGCTGCTGTTCTCCGCATTGCCCTACGTCTTCCAGCTCGCGTTCGCGTTCTTCTTCATCGCGTTCCAGTTCATCGGGCTGTTCTGGCTGCTCTCGCGCGGCGGCGTCGACACCTATTACCCCGACGACATCACCACCCGTTTCTCCGACGTGTGGGGCCAGGACCACGTGGTGCAGCGGATCAAGGAGAACATCCTGTTCCTGGAGGACCCCGAGGAGATCGAGCGCAAGGGCGGCTACGTGCCCGGCGGCGTGCTCCTGTGGGGCCCGCCCGGCACGGGCAAGACGCTGATGGCCGAGGCGGTGGCCGGGGAGACCGGCAAGCCCTACGTCTTCGTCGACCCCGGCGCGTTCATCAACATGTTCATGGGCGTCGGCATCCTCAAGGTGAAGTCGCTGTTCCGGAAGCTGCGCAAGCTCTCCCTGCGCTACGGCGGCGTGATCGTCTTCTTCGACGAGGCCGACGCGCTGGGCAACCGCGGGTCGCTCGCGAGCGTCGGCCCCGGCGGGGTGCGCGGGTTCGGGCCGTTCCACGCCGCGGGCTGCCACGGCACCGGCTACCTGTCCGACCACACCCGCTGGCTGCTCGCGAAGAGCTCCCTCGGCGCGGCCCCGCCCGTCGAGGAGGGCCGCAACAAGATCATGATGGGCATGGGCGGCGGTGGGGGCGGCGGCATGGGCACGCTGCAGGCGCTGCTCACCGAGCTGTCCGGGCTCAAGAAGCCGCGCGGGCTGATCAACCGGTGGGGCCGGCGCGCGCTGGGCATGCGCCCCAAGCCGCCGCCCAAGTACCGGCTGCTGGTGATGATGGCGACGAACATGCCCGAGTCGCTGGACGAGGCGCTGCTGCGCCCGGGCCGCATCGACCGCATCTACAAGGTCGGCTACCCGAGCAAGGCCGGGCGGATCCGCACCTACCAGGGCTACTTCGACAAGGTGCCGCACGAGATCACCGCCGAGCAGCTCGACAAGCTCGCCACGATCACGCCCTACGCCACCGGCGCGACGATCAAGGACCTGGTCAACGAGTCGCTGATCACCGCGATCCGCGACGGCCGCGAGGTGATCGAGTGGCGCGACGTGCTCCGGGCCAAGCAGCTCAAGGACCTCGGCCCGCCCGAGGACGTCGAGTACATCGAGCGCGAGCGGCACGCCGTCGCCGTGCACGAGGCCTGCCACGCCGTCGTCGCCTACCGCACCCGCCGGCACATGGAGATCGACCTGGCGACGATCGAGAAGGGGTCGGACTACCTCGGCATGGTCGCCAGCATCCCGCCCGAGGACCAGTTCACGCGGTGGCGCTCGGAGTTCGAGAGCGACATCCTCGTGTCGCTGGCGTCGCTGGCCGGGGAGCGGATGTTCTTCGACGGCGACTCGTCGTCGGGCGTCTCGGGCGACCTGGAGTCCGCCACCACCCTCGCCACGTTCATGGAGGGCAACTGGGGCATGGGCGCCACCGTGTCGTCCTACGCGACGGCCCGGCGGCTGGGCACCGGCGCGCCCGGCGGCCCGGGCGGCGAGACCGAGACACTGGAGGCGCTGGGCCGGATGCGGCTGGTCGACCGCGTCGAGGACTCGCTCGGGGCCCTGCTGGAGCGGGCGGTGGACATCCTGCACGACAACCGGTCCGCGGTCCTGGCCGTCGCCCACGCGCTGGAGACGCACAAGACGCTCTCCGGCGACGACATCGAGGCCGTGATCGACGGGCGGCAGGGCACCACCGTGGACGGCCGCCTCTACACCGACCCGGCGTTCCTGGCGAAGCTGGAGGAGTACCACGCCGCGGCGGCGGGCGCCCACCAGCAGCACGGCGCCGTCACGATCGTGCTGCCGCCGAGCACCCACGCCCCGCAGAGCGCGGCGGCGTCGACCCCCCACGAGGACCCGCGGTAGCCCGCGGCACCGTGCACACCCGCCGGGCACGGTGCAGCCCTCGCGACCCGTGCACCGTGCCGATCCGGTGTGCACGGTCGGCCCGGGTCGGCCGGGGTCGGCGGCAGTGGCGGATCATCGACGGGTGGACGACGACCGGGGCGGCGGACCCAGCGAGTGGGCGGTGCCGGGGCAGGTGGGGGTGGGGCCGTGGCCCGGCGGGCCCGCGGCCTGGCCCGCCGACCCGCGGCTCGACCCGGAGCTGCTGGAACACGGCGACGCCCGCAACGTGGTGGACGCCTACCGGTACTGGCGCCGCGAGGCCGTGGCCGCCGACCTGGCGGCGCGGGCGCACCCGTTCCACGTGGCGATCGAGAACTTCGGCCACGACCACAACATCGGCACCGTCGTGCGCACGGCGAACGCGTTCGGCGCCGCCGGCGTGCACGTGGTCGGCAGGCGGCGCTGGAACCGGCGCGGCGCGATGGTGACCGACCGCTACCTCGCCGTGCACCACCACGCCGACGTGGCCGGCCTCGCGGCGTTCGCCGCGGCCGCCGGCCTCACCGTGGTGGCCGTGGACAACACCCCCGGTGCCCACCGGCTGGAGACCGCCGACCTGCCCCGGGAGTGCCTGCTGCTGTTCGGGCAGGAGGGCCCGGGCGTGACCGGTGAGGCCAGGGAGCTCGCGGCCCTGACCGTGTCGATCGCGCAGTTCGGCTCCACCCGCTCGATCAACGCGGGCGTGGCCGCCGGCATCGCGATGCACGCCTGGGTGCGGCAGCACGCCGACCTCTCCGCCGCGTGGTGACGGCCGGCACAGGGACGACAGGCACAGGGGCGACCGTCACGAGCACGACCCGCACGGCCGGTCCCGGCCCGGGGTGGGCACCAGCTCGTCGACCGGCACCACGAGCAGGGCCCGCACCGGCTCGCCCCCGGGCACCCCGTACAGGTCCTCCACGACGTGGAGCCAGTGCTCCGCCCCGGGGAACTCGAGCAGGTGCACGTCGCCGCTGCGCAGGGCGACCCGCTCCCCCGCCGCCAGCACCCGCCCGCCGCGCACGAGCTCGCCGAGCTCGTTGAGCACGGTGGCCGCCGTGGCCTGGCTGGTGGCGAACAGGATCAGCTCGGGGTGGCGGAACCCGGTGAGCCCGACGCTGTAGACGAACGAGGGCGAGTCCCCGTCGCTCAGCACGGCCTGCAGCGCCCAGCCGTGGCGCCGGATCGTCTGGCGATGCCAGTCCTCGTCCATGCCGGAACCGTAGGGCCGGGCACCGACGGTCTCAGGACCGGTCGGGGGCGGCCTCGCCGAACCGGTGGGTGCCGATGGCCCACTCGTAGCCCTCGGGATCGACCACCCGGCAGCGGTAGTTGCCCCACTCCGTGCCGTGCGGCGCGAACACCACGGTGGCGCCGGTCGCCTCGGCCCGGGCGAACATCGCGTCGACGGTCGCCTCGTCGGGCACGGCCAGGTGGAGACCGCGGCCCGTCGTCTCGCCGCGCAGCGCCGGCCGCTCGTAGCCGGCGCCGTCGTCACTGAACACCCCGATCCCGACGTCGCCGAGCCGCAGCTCCGCGTGCTGGATGCCCCCGTGGTCGTCGGGCCAGCGCATCGTGACCTCGAAGCCGAGCGCGCGCCGGAGCCAGTCGAGCGCGGCGGGCGCGTCCCGGTAGGCGAGGTAGGCGTGGAGGGTGACCGGTCGCTGCTGTGTCATGCCCCGAGCATGGCGGGACATGCGGTCGCTTCCCGACCGCGACGGGCCTCCGCCGCGGTCAGTGGGCGGCGTGCGCGCCGGGGGTGCGGCGCGCGCGGATGATCTCCACGACGATCGGGACGACCGACAGGAACACGATGAGCAGGAGCATCAGCTCGATGTTGTCGCGCACGAACGCGAACTGGCCCAGCCAGAACCCGAGCAGCGTGACCCCCGCCGCCCACAGGACGCCGCCGAGGAAGGAGTAGGTCAGGTAGCGGCGCGAGTTCATCTGCCCGACGCCCGCCATGACGGTGATGAAGGTGCGGACGATCGGCACGAACCGGCCGAGCACGATGGCGCGGGTGCCGTACTTGTCGAAGAAGCCCTGGGTGCGGACGACGTGCTTGGGCTTGAACAGCCGCGACTCGGGCTTGTCGAAGATCGCCGGCCCGGCCGCCCTGCCGATGTAGTAACCCACGGCGTTGCCGATGAAGGCCGACGCCACCAGGATCACGCAGACCAGCCACAGCGGCGCCCGGATCGCCCCCTGGGCGACGAACAGCCCGGCGGTGAACAGCAGCGAGTCGCCCGGCAGGAAGAAGCCGAGCAGCAGGCCGCACTCGGCGAAGACGATCAGCGCGAGCCCGATCACCGCCCACGGGCCCAGCCACTCGATGATCACGGCGGGCTGCAGCCACTCCGGCCCGAGCGCGAGGGTCGTCGTCACGGGCGCAGACGGTACCGGGTCGGCGTCACCCGAACGCGGGCAGTACCCCCGGCGCGAGCAGCGTGAGCAGCGCGAGGCCGCACCCGAGGACGGCCCCGCCGAGCAGCCAGAGCAGCAGGACCGCGCGCACCGAGGGGCCGGCCGGCTCCGGCCGGGGCGGCACGACGGGACGCCCGCCGCCGCGCGCGTGCGCGCGCAGGGCCTCGGCGAGGCGCCGCTCGGAGTCGTCGATCGTCATCGCAGCGATCCTCCTCCCGGCCGCAGCGCGTGCGACACCGCGTCCAGCGCCCGGCTCGCCGTGGACTTCACCGTGCCCCGGGTGATCCCCGTGGCCTCGGCGATCTCGGCCTCGGACAGCCCGCCGTAGTAGCGCAGCACGAGCACCTCCCGCTGCCGCGGGGGCAGCGTCGCCAGCGCGTCGACGACGGCCTGGTGCTCGGCGGAGAGCATCGCGAGCGACTCCGCCGAGCGGGCGTTGACCTGGTGCGGCGGCACGTACTCGCGCGCCGTGCGGCGCCGGCGCAGCACGGAGCGCGACCCGTTCACCACCGCGGTGCGCAGGTACCCGATCGCCGCGGCCTCGTCGCGCAGGCCGGCCCAGTGGCGGTGCAGGCCCGCGAACGCCTCCTGCACGACGTCCTCGGCGGTGGCCGGGTCGTCGACAAGCAGGATCGCCAGGCGGACCAGGCGCATGCGGTGGTCGCGGTAGAGATCGGCCAGGGTGAGCGGGGCGGCGGCGGGCGGCGCGACGGGCGCGGTCGGGGGCGGCGGCGCGTCGAGCCGCCGGAGCCGGCTGAGCGTCCGCTCGACGGCGCTCTCGGTTCCGTCGGCGACCACGGGGGAATGCTAGTACCGGACGCTCCGGGGGCCGTGCGCGATACTACGGAGGTCCGCGACCAGCCGAGGAGGACGTTCGTCGTGCCCATCGCCACGCCCGAGATCTACAACCAGATGCTGGACAACGCGAAGAGCGGCCAGTTCGCGTACCCCGCGATCAACGTGACCAGCAGCGAGACGCTGAACGCCGCCCTGCGCGGCTTCGCCGAGGCGGAGAGCGACGGCATCATCCAGGTCTCCACCGGGGGTGCCGAGTTCCTGTCCGGCACGCGCGTCAAGGACATGGTCGTCGGGTCCACCGCGCTCGCCGAGTTCGCGCACGTCGCCGCGCAGCACTACCCCGTCAACGTCGCGCTGCACACCGACCACTGCCCCAAGGACAAGCTCGACGGCTTCGTCCGCCCGCTGATCGCGATCAGCCAGGAGCGCGTCGACCGCGGGGAGAACCCGCTGTTCCAGAGTCACATGTGGGACGGCTCGGCCGTGGAGCTGGAGGAGAACCTCGCCATCGCCGCCGAGCTCCTGGAGCTGGCCGGCAAGGCGCGGATCATCCTCGAGGTGGAGATCGGCGTCGTCGGCGGCGAGGAGGACGGCGTCGCGCACGACATCAACGAGAAGCTCTACACCGCGCCGGGCGACTACGAGCGCACCGTCGAGGTCCTCGGCGGCGGCGAGAAGGGCCGCTACCTGCTCGCGGCCACGTTCGGCAACGTGCACGGCGTCTACAAGCCGGGCAACGTCAAGCTGCGCCCGGAGATCCTCAAGCAGGGCCAGGAGGTGGCCACGGCCAAGCTCGGCCTCCCCGAGGGCTCCAAGCCGTTCGACCTCGTCTTCCACGGCGGCTCCGGCTCGCTCATCGAGGAGATCCACGAGGCGCTCGACTACGGCGTCGTGAAGATGAACGTCGACACCGACACCCAGTACGCCTTCACCCGGCCCATCGCCGAGCACATGTTCCAGAACTACGACGGCGTGCTGAAGGTCGACGGGGAGGTCGGCAACAAGAAGGCCTACGACCCCCGCTCGTACCTCAAGAAGGCCGAGGTCGGGATGGCCGAGCGGGTCACGCTCGCGTGTGCGAACCTGCGCTCGGACGGGAAGAAGCTGTGAGCCTCGGCCACGGGGGCCTGGGCGGCAACCTGCTCGGGCCCGACCCGACGCTGCTGCCGGTCGACCCGGCCGCCGCGGAGCTGGAGGCGGGGGCCGATCCGGCCAAGGTCGCCGCGACGCACCCGACGTCGGCGATCGCGTGGGCGCAGCTGGCCGAGAACGCGCTGGCCGCGGGCGAGACCGTCGCCGGCTACGCCTACGCCCGCACCGGCTACCACCGCAGCCTCGACATGCTGCGGCGCAACGGCTGGAAGGGCTTCGGCCCGGTGCCGTGGTCGCACGAGCCCAACCGCGGGTTCCTGCGGGCGCTCGCGGCGCTGCACCGCGCGGCCGTGGCGATCGGGGAGACCGACGAGGCGGAACGCACCGCCACGTTCCTCGCCGACTCCGACCCGGCCGCCCCCGCCGCGCTCGGTCTCTAGGTGCCCGTGCGCACGCGGTTGCGGAAACATCTCCGCACCCGCGTGCGCCGGGTCGGGATCTCCGCGCTGCCGATCGTGCAGTGCGCCGTGGCCGCCGGGCTGGCGTGGTTCGTCGCCGGCGACGTGGTGGGCCACGCCCGGCCCTTCTTCGCCCCGATCGCGGCCGTCATCTCGCTGGGCCTGTCGCTGTCGAGCCGGCTGCGCCGGGTCGTCGAGCTGGTGGTGGGGGTCAGCCTCGGCGTCCTGGTCGGCGACCTGCTCATCTCCGTGATCGGCAGCGGCGCCTGGCAGATCGCGCTGGTCGTCGCGCTCGCGATGGGGGTGGCGGTGTTCGCCGACGGCGCGACGCTGCTGGTCGCCCAGGCCGGGTCGTCGGCGGTGCTGGTGGCCACGCTGCTGCCGCCGGGCGACTCGAGCGGGCTGGACCGCTGCCTCGACGCGCTGATCGGCGGCGTCATCGGGGTGGCGGTGGCCGCGGTGCTCCCCGCCGACCCCGTCGCCCCCGCGCGGCGGGCCGCCCGCGCGCTGCTCGACGAGCTCGCCGGGGTGCTGCTGGACAGCGCGGCCGCCCTGCGCGACCGCGACCCCGACGCGGCGGCCGCCGCACTGGCCAGGGCCCGGGCCAGCCAGCCCCTGATCGACGAGCTGCGCACGGCGCTGCGCGGCGGCCGCGAGATCACCACCGTGGCGCCGCTCTACCGGCGCCGCCGCGGCGTGCTCGGCCGCTACGCCGACCTCGCCGAGCGCGCCGACTACGCGATGCGCAACACCCGCGTGCTGGCCCGGCGCACCTACCAGGCGCTCTGCGACGACGAGCCGGCCGCGCCCGAGCTCGCCGACGCGCTCCGCGAGCTGGCGGGCGCCGTCGGCGCGCTCACCGCCCAGCTGGGCCGCGACGGCGAGCGGGAGCGGGCCCGCGAGCCGGTGCTCGAGGTCGTCCGGCACGCGGTGGCGCTGTCGGACACCTGGGTGCCGGGCCCGTCCGAGCAGGTCATCGTCGCCCAGCTGCGCTCGATCGCCCTGGACCTGCTGCAGGCCACCGGGCTCTCCCGCTCCGAGGCCCTCGCCGCGATGCGCTCGCGCGGCTGAGCCCGCCCCCTCAGACGAAGCCGGTGATGCCGGCCCACGCGGCCTCGGCGGGCGGGGCGTCGTCGCGCACGACGGCCGCCTGAATCAGCCCGTAGGGGCGGTCGGCGGCGAACCAGACCTCGTTCGGGTTGTCGAGGTCCCAGGCCGACAGGTCGACGAGGAAGTGGTGCCGGTTCGGCATCGAGAACCGGATCTCGGCGATCTCCGGGTGCGCCTCCAGCACGCCCTCGCCCATGGCGTAGAGCGTCTGCTGCAGCGAGAGGCTGTGGGTCAGCGCGAAGCGGTCGAGCAGGACCTGCCGCACGCCGCGGTGCGCGGCGTCCCAGTCGACGTCGGTGCCGAGGTAGCGCCACCGGGCGCTGACGGCCGTGGCCAGGATCCGGTCGTCGGTCTCGACCAGCGAGGTGTAGGGCACGTCCGGGAACCCGTGGAACTCGCTGCCGGTGCTCTTGAGCACGACGAGGTCGGACAGCCCGGAGATGACGACCTCCGCGTCGCCGTCGCGCGTGACGACCGTCGTGCGGGTCTCGCCCGAGCCGCGGTGGAACGCGTGGTCGTGCTCCCCGCCCCCGGTCGTGGTGATCCGCTCCCAGCCGTGCTCCAGCACCTCCTGCCGCGATCCCGTGACCTGCCCGAACCCCTCGACGAAGTACCGGGCCAGCCGCAGCGCGAACTCCTCCACCGTCCCGACGCCGTGCTGCCGGGCCAGCGCGTAGACGGTGTTCTTCTGGGTGTCCGTGGCGATCACCGCGCTGTTGTCGCCGCGCAGGTGGGTCGCGGCGAAGTCGCCGCGGAGCAGGCTCGTGACCGTGAGGTCGCGGATCCGGTGCCGCGGGGAGGACCGGTCGACGTGCACCAGCCGCACCTCGGCCTTGCCGTACTGGTTGACCCCGAGCGAGATGCCCATCCGCGCCTCCTGTCGTCGTGCTTGCGCCCGACCGTAGGGCCGGTCGGGGAGGATGTGCCGGTGAGCATCAGCACCCACGTGCTCGACGCGGCGCTCGGGCGGCCCGCGGCGGGCGTGGCGGTGACCCTGGAGGGCCCGGGCGGGCTGTCCCGGGCCGGCGTCACCGACGACGACGGCCGGATCGGCGACCTCGCGCCGGGGGCGCTGCCCGGCGGGGTCTACCGGTTGCGGTTCGCCACCGGCGACTACCACGCCGCCACCGGGCAGGACGGCTTCTACCCGGAGGTCGTCGTCGCCGTGACGGTCGACGCCGACCGCCCGCACACCCACGTCCCGCTGCTGCTCTCGCCGTTCGCGTACTCCACCTACCGGGGGAGCTGAGCGGGCACCGGGACCGGCCGGGCGACGGGCGGGGACACCCCGGGGTGGGCGGCGACGGCCCGCTCCAGGTCCCGCAGCGCCGTGACGGCGTCGGTGCCGACGGCCGTGGCCAGGCTGCCGCCCCGGGCCAGCGGCGTGAGCGACCACCAGTCGCCGGCGACCGCGGCGTCCGGGTCGGGCCCCCACACCAGCACCTCGGTGGCGAGCACCCGGCGCCCGGCCAGGTGCGCGGGGTCGCCCAGCTCCTGGGTCTGCACGAACAGCGGTCCGGCCGGGCCGTCCACCCGGGTGTGGCCGCGGTAGCGGCCCGCGGGCTCGCCGCTGCGGCCGGCCACCAGCACCTCACGGGCCCGCAGCCGCGCGCCCGTGCCGAGCACGGCGTGCAGCGTGCCGGTGTGGTCCGCCCGGCGCGTGACGACGACAGGCTCGGGCCGGTAGGTCAGCGCGGCGCCGTCGGCGACGTCGCACCGCAGGTCCAGCCGGCTCGTCCCGGCGAGGGCGACGGCCGCCGCGACGCCGGTCAGCACGACCTCCGCGCCCGGCCCGACGACCACGTCGAGGCCGACGTCGTCGCCGCCGAGCGGGGTGGCCGCCGACCCGACCAGGTGCACGGTCAGCGGGCCGGTGCGTGCGGCCGTCCCGCGCCGGGGCACGAGCGAGAGCGGCGCCTGCGACCGGAGCTCCCGCACGACGCTGCGCGGGCCGTCGCGGGCGACGACCAGCCGGGTCCGGGCCCTCAGTGGGGCACCGCCCGCCCGGCGACCTGAGCGAGCACCCAGGCGGCGACGTCCGTCGCGGCCGGGTCGGCCACCAGCGACTGGACGACGACCGGGAGGCCCTGCCGCACCCGGTGCGCGTCGGAGGTCATCACTGCCATGTCCGCGCCGACGAGCGGGGCCAGGTCCTCCTTGTTGATCACCAGCAGGTCCGCGGTGGTGACGCCGGGGCCGCCCTTGCGGGGCACCTTGTCCCCGCCGGCGACGTCGACGACGAAGATCTGCTTGTCGACCAGGCCGCGGCTGAACACCGCGGTGAGGTTGTCCCCGCCGCTCTCCACGAGCACGAGGTCGAGGTCGCCGAAGCGCTCCTCGAGCAGCTCGACGGCGTCGAGGTTGGCCGTGATGTCGTCGCGGATCGCGGTGTGCGGGCAGCAGCCGGTCTGCACCGCCTCGATCCGGTCCGGCGCGAGCACGCCCGCCCGGCGCAGGAAGTCGGCGTCCTCGGTGGTGTAGATGTCGTTGGTCACCACGGCCAGCCGCAGCCGGGGCGCGAGGGTCCGCGCGAGCGCCGCGACGAGCGCGGTCTTCCCGCTGCCGACGGGCCCGCCGATGCCGATGCGGACGGCGCGGCCGCGCGGGTCCGGCGCGTGGTGGTGGTCGGTGTGGTCAGCTGACAAAGAGACGCACCCTCTCCCGGTGGTGGACGACGTGGGCCTCGGCCATGAGGTCGAGGACGGGGGACCCGGCGGCCGGCAGGTCGCCGGGCGGCGCGGCGGCCGCGCGGGCGGCGGTCGCGTCCACCGGCAGGGCGACGAGCAGCGCGTTCACCGCGAGCGGGTCGAGGCCGAGCAGCCGCACGGCCGCGGATGCGGGGCCGGAGACGGACAGGTAGGCGACGGCGCGCGCGGCGTCGAGCGGGTCGGCGACGAGCACGCCGACGAGCAGCGGGTGGTGCGGCCGCGGGCCCAGGGCGTCGAGCAGGCGCGACGGCCAGGACAGCCGGGCCGCCCGCAGCGCCGCCCGGCCCTGCGCCCGCGACGCGTCCCGCTGGGCCGGCGACGGGGTGCGGGCGTCCAGCTCCGCGTCGAGCGCCGCCAGCGCAGCAGCGTACGGCGACGCCGCCCCGGTGCCGGTGTCCGCGGCGGCGAGACCGGCCGCCGCGGCGGCGAACGCGGCGGAGACCAGGCCGACCGTGCGCAGCCGCCCGGTCAGGAAGGTGCCCAGGTCGTCGACGTCGCGGAGCAGCCCGCGCGCCACCGCCTCCTCGACGCCGCCCGAGTGCGCGTGCCCGCCGCCGGGGAAGCGGGCGTCGGCCAGGACCAGAGCGGCGAACGCGCCGCCGCTCACGTGAACACCGGGTGGACGGCGGGGGACCGATCCGCGTCACACCGGCGGAACCTTCCGCCGCCGCCGGACGTCCACCCGGTATGACGACCCTTCCCTCGCGCGGTCGCGCGACCCTGGCCGTCCTCGCCTGGATCGGTGCCACGCTCTTCGGCCTGGCCGTGGCGGCGACGACCCGCATCGGGCCGGTCGTGTGGAACCTCAGCTACAACCACGGCATCCACCTCGGCGACGTGCTCGCCTTCGCCGGCGCGTACCTCGTCGCCGCCCTGGTCACCGCGTCCGCCCTCGACCACCGCTGACCCCTCAGAACAGGAAGTAGCGCTGGGCCATCGGCAGCTCGGCCACCGGGTCCGGCTCCACCAGCACGCCGTCGATGCGGACGGCGAACGAGTCCGGGTCCACCCGCACCTCCGGCCGGGCGTCGTTGCCGATCATGTCGGCCTTCGTGACCCGGCGGGTGTCGGCCACCGGCGCGGCGGGCTTGGCCAGCTCCAGGTGGCCCAGGTCGGCGTCGGCGAACACGAAGTTGCGGCTGGTGGCGGCCGCGACTCGGGGGCTCGCGCCGAACATCGGCCGGGCCAGCACCGGCTGCGGGGTGGGGATCGAGGCGTTCGCGTCGCCCATCGCCGCCCACGCGATGAACCCGCCCTTGATCACCAGCTCCGGCCGGACCCCGAAGAAGGCCGGGTCCCAGAGCACCAGGTCGGCGAGCTTGCCCACCTCCACCGACCCGATCTCGTCGGCCATGCCGTGCGCGATCGCCGGGTTGATCGTGTACTTCGCGACGTAGCGGCGGGCGCGCAGGTTGTCGGCCGCACCGTCGCCGGGCAGCGCCCCGCGGGCGGCCTTCATGACGTGCGCGGTCTGCCAGGTCCGGATGACCACCTCGCCGATCCGACCCATCGCCTGGCTGTCCGAGCTGGTCATCGAGATCGCGCCCATGTCGTGCAGCACGTCCTCGGCCGCGATCGTCGACGGCCGGATGCGGCTCTCCGCGAACGCCAGGTCCTCGGGCACCGCGGGGTTGAGGTGGTGGCAGACCATGAGCATGTCGAGGTGCTCGTCGATGGTGTTGACGGTGTGCGGCCGCGTCGGGTTCGTCGAGGACGGCAGGACGTGGCCCTGCGCGACGATCTCGATGATGTCCGGGGCGTGCCCGCCGCCCGCGCCCTCGGTGTGGAACGCGTTGATCGACCGGCCGGCGATCGCGGCGAGCGTGGACTCCAGGAAGCCGGCCTCGTTGAGCGTGTCGGTGTGGATCGCCACCTGCACGCCGGACGCGTCGGCGACGCTCAGGCAGGCGTCGATCGCCGACGGCGTGGTGCCCCAGTCCTCGTGCAGCTTGAACCCGCCCGCCCCGGCGCGGAGCTGCTCCCACAGCGCGTCGTGGCTGACGGTGTTGCCCTTGCCCATGAGCAGCACGTTGACCGGCAGGTGGTCCATCGCCTGCAGCATCCGGCCGATCGCGCGCGGGCCGGGGGTGACGGTCGTGGCCTTCGTGCCCTCGGCCGGGCCGGTGCCGCCGCCGGCCAGCGTCGTCAGCCCGGAGGCGAGCGCGGTGTCGACGAGCTGCGGGCAGATGAAGTGCACGTGGCAGTCGATGCCGCCCGCGGTGAGGATCCGCCCGTTGCCCGAGACGATCTCCGTGGACGGCCCGATGACCAGCGCCGGGTCGACGCCGTCCATCACGTCGGGGTTGCCCGCCTTGCCGATGCCGACGATCCGCCCGTCGGTGACGCCGACGTCGGCCTTGACCACACCCCAGTGGTCGAGCACGACGGCGCCGGTGATGACCAGGTCGGGGGCGCCCTCGGCGGACGTCCGGGTGGACTGGCCCATCGACTCGCGGATCACCTTGCCGCCGCCGAACAGCACCTCGTCGCCCGAGGCCGGGCCGCGGCTGCGGTCCTCGGTGACCTCGATGAGCAGGTTCGTGTCGGCCAGCCGGATCCGGTCGCCGACGGTGGGGCCGAAGAGGTCGGCGTAGCGGGCCCGGTCGATCAGGGTGGGGTCGATCCGGGTGGGGTCGGTGCCCGTCACAGCTCGCCCGCCCACTCCGGCCGCAGCCCCGGCACGACCCGCGCCCCGGCCAGCGGCACCAGCACGACCTCGCGCTCGACGCCCGGCTCGAAGCGCACCGACGTGCCGGCCGGGATGTCGAGGTGGAGGCCCCGGGCGGCCTGCCGGTCGAACTGCAGACCGGGGTTGACGGCCGCGAAGTGGTAGTGCGAGCCGACCTGCACCGGCCGGTCCGCGGTGTTGACGACGACGAGCGCGGTGCGCGGGCGGCCCGGGTTCAGCTCCACCGGTTCGTCGCCCGGGAGGATCTCGCCGGGGATCATGCGATCGGGGAGTGCACGGTGACGAGCTTCGTGCCGTCCGGGAACGTGGCCTCCACCTGCACCGAGTGCAGCATCTCCGGCACCCCGTCCTGCACGTCGGCCCGGCCGAGCACGTGCCGGCCGCTCTCCATCAGCTCCGCGACGGTGCGCCCGTCGCGGGCGCCCTCCAGCACGTGCACGGTGATCAGGGCGACCGCCTCCGGGTAGTTCATCCGCAGCCCGCGGTCCCGGCGGGCGCGCGCGACGTCCGCGGCGACGTGCACGAGCAGCTTGTCGCGCTCCTGCGGGCTCAGGTACATGGCGGCCATCCTCACCGCGCCGTGTTACGGCCGCGTGGCGCTCACGTGTCGAGCGACAGCACGCGCCCGGCCCAGCGCCGGCGCAGCCACCGGTCGTGGCTGGCCAGGACGACCGCCCCCGGGCTGGTCCCGAGCGCCTCCTCCAGCTCGTCGGCCAGGGCGGGCGAGAGGTGGTTGGTCGGCTCGTCGAGCAGCAGGAGCTGCGGTGACCGGGCGATCAGCACGGCCAGCTCCACCCGCCGCCGCTGCCCCACCGACAGCGATGCGAGCGGGCGGTCGAGGTCGCGCGGGGGGAGCAGGCCCAGCTCGGGCAGCGGCACGGCGCCCGCCCCGGCCGCGGCCGTGTAGACCTCCCTGGCGGTGCCCGCGGCGGGCGGGGCCACGTCCTGGGCGAGCAGCCCGACGCGCAGGCCGCGGCGCCGGTGCACCGTGCCCTCGGCCGCGACCCGGCCGGCGAGCACCCCGAGCAGCGTCGACTTGCCGGCGCCGTTCGGCCCGGTGACGAGGACGCGGTCGCGTGCGCCGACGTCGAGCGCGGCGACCCGCAACCGCCCCGGCACGCGCACGTCCCGCAGCGCCGCCGCCGGACCGGTGGCCGCGTCGCCGACGACCGCGGAGAAGCGCAGCGGCTCCGGCGGGCGGCGCACCTGGTCGCGGCCCAGCTCGTCGAGCCGTCGGCGGGCGTTGCGCACCCGCCGCGACACCTGCTGCTCGACCCGGCCGCCCTTGAAGTCGTACTGCAGCTTGGACTGGTTGCCGCGCGGGCGGCCCGGGGCGACGTTCCGCGCGGTCACCGCCACCGACCGGCGCAGCCGCTCCAGCTCGTCCTGCTCAGCGGCGTAGCGCTGCTCCCAGCGGGCCCGCGCGGCGCGGCGGCCGTCGAGGTAGCCCGACCAGCCGCCGCCGTAGCGGGTGACGCCGTCGAGCGCGGGGTCGAGGTCGACCACGTCGGTGCACACGGCGTCGAGGAACGCGCGGTCGTGGCTCGCGACCACCGCCGCCCAGGCCGAGGCCGTCGAGGGTGAGCGCGGCGCGGCGGTCGGCGTCCCACGCGTCGTGGTCCTGGGCCCACTCCAGCAGCGCGCCGTAGCGGGCCGCGGCGTCCGGATCGGTGAGCCGGGGGGCCAGCGCGTCGAGCCCGCGGACGGCGTTGCGCGCCTCGCGCAGGGCGTCGTCGACGACCTCGCCGAGCGTCGCGGAGCCGGGCCAGGGCAGCTCCTGGGCGGCGAAGCCGAGGTCCGAGGGCCGCTCGACGGTGCCGCCGTCGGGCTCCTCCACGCCGGCGAGCAGCCGCAGCAGCGTCGACTTGCCGGCGCCGTTCTCGCCGCTCAGCCCGATCCGCGAGGACGGGACGGCGACGAGCGAGACGCCGTCGAGGACAGTCCTGTCGCCGTAGGACCGGACGAGGTCGTGGGCCAGGAGGGCCGAGGGCATGCGCGCACCACCGAGGGGTTCGGTTCGAGCGCCGGCCGGGCGGGGCCGCGGGCCGGGGCGGGGTGCGTCAGATCCACATGTCCCGGCCAGTGTGCCCCGGGACGCAACCCGTTTTGCG
>JAPLAT010000628.1 GCA_026393175.1 Pseudonocardiales bacterium | reverse complement strand
GCGCGATGTTCGCCGCGTTCCCCGCCTGGTACGCCGGGTTCCTCTCCGGCTTCTACCTGCCCGTGCTGCTGATCGTGCTCGCCCTGGTGCTGCGCGGGGTCGCCCTGGAGTACCGCGGCAAGGTCGACGACCCGGCGTGGCAGCGCCGCTGGGACGCCGCGATCGTGGCGGGCAGCGCGGTGCCCGCGTTCGGCTGGGGCCTGGTGCTGGCCAACTCGCTGCGCGGCGTCGAGCTCGGCGCCGACGGGGTGGTCCGCTCCGGCCTCGGCGACCTGCTCGGCCCGTACGCCCTGCTCGGCGGGCTCGCCCTGCTGTCGCTGTCCGCGCTGCACGGGGCGCTGTTCCTGGGGCTGCGCACCGAGGGGCCGGTCCGGGCGCGGGCCCGGGCGGCGGCGCGGCGGATCGCGTTCGTGGCGCTGCCCGCGGTGGTCGGGTTCGTCGCGTGGACGGCGGGCGTCGGCGCCGGGGCGGGCGTCGCGGTGCTGCTGCTCGCGGCCGTGGCCGCGGCGGCCCGGCACCGGGAGGGGCGCGCGTTCGCGGCGACGGCCCTCGCGGTCGTCGCGTTCACGGCCGTGGTGTTCACCGGCCTGTACCCCGCGCCGCTGCCCTCGCTGGTCTCCCCCGCCTACGACCTGACCGTGGCCGGGGCGGCGTCCGCGCCCTACACCCTGGGCGTGCTCAGCGTGATCGGCGCGGTGTTCCTGCCCCTGGTGATGGCCTACCAGGCCTGGAGCTACTGGGTGTTCCGGCACCGGGTGCGGCCGGCTGCGGTGCAGTCGTGAAAGGGGCGCGGTCGTGAGACCCCTCGATCCCCGGCTGGTCCGGGAGGTCGCGGCGGTGCGGTGGCACCTGGCCGGGTCCGTCGCGGCAGGCGTGCTGTCCACCGGGCTGCTGCTCCTGCAGGCCGCGCTGCTCGCGCACACCGTCGCGCGGGTCGGCGACGGGCTCGACGCGCTGGCCGGCGGCATCGCGGCCGTCGCCGTCGTGGCGCTGGCGCGGGCCGCGCTGTCCTCCGCGGCGGAGACCGCGGCGCTGCGCAGCGCGGCGGCCGTGCAGTCGGACCTGCGGCGCCGGCTGGTGGCCCACGCCGCCCGCGGCGGGTCCGCCGACGCGGGCGCGACCGTCACGCTCGCGCTGCGTGGGCTGGACGCGCTGGAGGACTACGTCGCCCGGTTCCTGCCCCAGCTCGTGCTCGCGGTGCTCGTCCCCGCGGCCGTGCTGGTGGTCGTGGCCGGGGCCGACTGGGTCTCGGCCCTGGTCATCGGCCTGACGCTGCCGCTGATCCCGGTGTTCATGGCGCTGGTCGGGCGGCACACCCAGGAGCGCACGGACCGGCAGTGGGCGCTGCTGGAGCGCCTCGGCGGCCACTTCCTCGACGTCGTGCAGGGCCTGCCCACGCTTGCACTGTTCCGCCGCACCCGCGCCGCGGCCGGGCAGATCCGCCGGGTCACCGGCGAGCACCGCACGGCGACGATGGGCACGCTGCGGGTCGCGTTCCTGTCCGCGTTCGTCCTGGAGCTGCTGGCGACCCTGGCCGTCGCGCTCGTGGCGGTGGAGGTGGGCCTGCGGCTGCTGTACGGGCGGCTGGACCTGGAGACCGCGCTGCTCGTGCTGATCCTGGCGCCCGAGGCCTACCTGCCGCTGCGCGAGGTGGGGGCGCGGTTCCACGCCAGCACGGAGGGGGTCGCGGCCGCGGCCCGGGTGTTCGAGGTGCTGGACACGCCGCCGGTGGTCCCCGCCGGGTTGCAGCAAAGCCACCTTCCTGCAACGTCGTTGCGTGAAAGTGGCTTTCCTGCAACGGGGGTCGCGCTGCACCGGGTGGGCCTGCGGTACCCGGGGCGGGAGGAGGACGTGCTGCGCGAGATCACCCTGGACCTGCGGCCGGGGCGGACGCTGCTCGTCACCGGCCCCAGCGGTGCGGGCAAGTCCAGCCTGCTCGCACTGCTCCTGCGCCTCGCCGACCCGACGAGCGGGCGGATCACCGTGGACGGCCGCGACCTGTGCGAGCTCGACCCCGACGCCTGGCGCCGGCTCGTCGCCTGGGTGCCCCAGCACCCGCACCTGCTCGACGCGACGGTCGCCGACAACATCCGCCTCGGCGACCCGGACGCCGACGACGCGGCCGTGCGCCGCGCCGCGGAGCTCGCCGGCGTGCACGACGTGATCGCCGCCCTGCCCGCGGGCTACGCGACCCGCCTCGGCGAGCGCGGCACGTCGCTCTCGGCCGGGGAGCGCCGCCGGGTCGCGCTGGCCCGGGCGTTCCTGCGCCGGGCCGCGGGGGCGCCGGTCGTGCTCCTCGACGAGCCGACCGCGCACCTCGACGCCGACACCGCGGGCACCGTGCGCGCGGCCGCCGCCCGCCTGCTCGACGGCGCGCTGGGCGTGGTCGTCGCGCACGACGACGGCTGGGCCGCGCTCGCCGACGACGTGCTCGACCTGCGCCCCGTCCGGACGGCGGTGCCGGCGTGACCGGCCCCTCCGCCGGCCCCGGCACCGCCCGGCGCGACCCCCTGCTCCGGCTCGTCGCCCTCGCCCGGCCGCGCAGCGCCCGGTTCGCGCTCGGGGTGCTCGCCGGCGCCGTCGCCACCGGGTCGGCGGTCGCGCTGCTCGGCGTCTCGGCCTGGCTCATCGCCACCGCGGCCCAGCGGCCGTCCATCACCGCCCTGTCCGTCGCCGTGGTCGCGACCCGCGCGCTGGGCGTCACGCGCGGGGTGGCGCGCTACGCCGAGCGCCTGGTCACCCACGACGCCGCGCTGCGCACGCTCGCCGACGTGCGGGTGCGCGTGTTCCGGCGCCTGGCGCGCACCGAGCCCCTGCGCCGGTTCCGCAGCGGCGACCTGGTGACCCGGCTGGTGAACGACACCGACGCGACGCAGGACCTGCTCGTGCGCGGCCTCACCCCGCCGCTGGCGGCGCTGCTCGCCGGGGCGGGCGCCGTGGCCGCCGCGACCGCGCTGCTCGTGCCGGGCGGGCTCCTGCTCGCCGGCGGGCTGCTGCTCGCCGGGCTGGGTGTCCCGCTGCTCG
>JAPLAT010000263.1 GCA_026393175.1 Pseudonocardiales bacterium | reverse complement strand
TGGAACGAGCTGCCGCACTTCATCGTCTCGCGGCAGAGCCCGGAGCTGAACACGCTCACCACCGGCGTCTCCACGCTGGTGGGCGGGCAGCTCAGCTCGGGCAACCAGTTCCCGCTCAAGCTCGGCGCCGCCCTGCTCATGACGATCCCGGTGGCGCTGGTGTTCTTCGCGTTCCAGCGGTACTTCGTGCGCGGGGCGACCGAGGGGGCGGACAAGGGCTGATCGTGCGGCAGGATGACCCCATGGCACAGGTGACGGCGACGGCCGAGCGCACGATCCCGGCTCCCGCGGAGCGGGTGACGGCGGCGCTGGCCGACTATGAGAAGGTCCGGCCGGCGATCTTCACCGAGCACTACTCGGACTACCGGGTGGAGCCGGACGGGCGGGTGCACTGGACGCTGCAGGCCACGAAGTCCCGGGTCCGCGAGCAGCTCGTGGACGTCAGCACGCCGGGCGAGGGCACGGTCGTCGAGCGGGACGCGAACTCCTCGATGGTCACCACGTGGGCGGTCTCGCCCGCCGGGCCGGACAGCAGCACCGTCACCGTCACCACCACCTGGAACGGCGCCGGCGGCATCGGCGGCTTCTTCGAGCGGACGTTCGCCCCGAAGGGCCTGCGGCGGATCCACGAGGGTGTGCTCGACAACCTCGCCGGGGCCGTCCGTGGCTGAGCCGGCCGGGATCGTCGCCGTCGCCGGGGAGGCGCTGGTCGACCTCGTCCCGGCCCCGGTGGGCGGCTACCTGGAGATCGCCCCGGGGGGCAGCCCGGCCAACGTCGCGGTCGGGCTGGCCCGGCTCGGCGTGCCCGCCCGGATGCTGGCGCGGATCGCCGACGACCCCCTGGGCCGCCGGATGCGCGCCCACCTGGCCGGCAACGGCGTGGCGCTCGACCACGTCGTGCCGGCGACGGAGCAGACCTCGATGGCGATGGTCACCGTCGACGAGAGCGGCGTGCCGAGCTACGACTTCCGCGTCGCGGGCACGGCCGACTGGCAGTGGACGCCCGAGGAGCTGGCCGGGGCGCTGGACGGCCCGGTCGTCGCCGTGCACTCCGGGTCGCTCGCGCTGACCACCGAGCCCGGGGCGACGCACCTGCGCGCGCTGCTCACCCGCACCGCCGCCACGGCCACGGTCAGCTACGACCCGAACTGCCGCCCGCTGCTGATGGGCGCCCCCGCGGACGTCCTCGCCGGGGTGCACGACCTGCTGGCCATGGCCGACGTCGTGAAGGTCAGCTCCGAGGACCTGGAGTGGCTCGGCCTCACGCCCGAGGCCGCGCTCGAGGACTGGCGCGCCCGCGGCCCGGCGGTCGTCGCCGTCACGCTCGGGGGCGACGGCGTGCTGGCCGGCACCGCGTCCGGGCTGCGGACGCGGCGGCCCGGCGTGCCCGTCGACGTCGTGGACACGGTGGGGGCTGGCTACACGTTCTCCGCGGCCCTGCTGGCCGGGCTGCACCGCCGCGACCTGCTCGGCGCCGCCCGGCGCGACGCGCTGCGGGCCATCGACGGGCCCTCGCTCGACGCCCTGCTCGACGAGGCCGCCGCCGCCGCGGCGATCACCTGCTCCCGGCGCGGGGCGGACCCGCCCGACGCGGCGGAGCTGGCGGCCGCGCTCGCGACACGGGCGGGGCGGTGACGGCCCCAGATCCGTTCGCCACCGCCCCGCCCGCTTGCCCCGATCATCAACCGCGGGCGGTGCCCGGCGCGAGCGGATCCACCCGGGCAGGCGACGCCCGGGCGGGTCGGCGTGTCGGCTCGCGTCACCGACGGTGACCGACCCGAGGGCCCTCGGCCTGCAGCCGCACCCCGAGGGCGGCTGGTACCGGCGCACCTGGACCTCGCCGGTCGTCGTCGACACCCCGGCCGGTCCGCGACCCACCGCGACGGCGATCCTCTACCTGCTCGACGCCGTCTCGGCCTGGCACCGCGTGCGCTCCGCCGAGCTGTGGCTGTGGCACTCCGGCTCGGCCGTGGAGCTCACGACCGGCGGCGACGGCGAGCGGCCGGGGGACCCCGTGCCGGCCGTCCTCGACGCCGCGACCCCGCAGCACACCGTCGACGCCGGGGTGTGGCAGACCGCCCGCCTGCTCGGCCCCGCCCCGGCCCTCGTCAGCTGCGTCGTCTCCCCCGGCTTCGACTTCGCCGACTTCGAGCTCGCCTGACCCACCCGCCCTCCCCCGCGAGTCGGGCCCTGACCGTGCGCGAGTCGGGGCCTGACCGTGCGCGAGTCGGGGCCTGGCCGTGCGCGAGTCGGGTGCGTCAGCCCCGGGTCCGGTCCAGCAGGCGCTCGACCGGCCACGTGTTGAGCACCCGGTCCGCCGGCACCGCACAGGCGACGGCGCGCTCGCAGCCGTTGCCCAGCCAGTCGAGCTGACCGGGCGCGTGGGCGTCGGTGTCGATCGTGAACTCGCACCCCGCCTCGACGGCCAGGCGTAGCAGCCGCTTGGGCGGGTCCAGCCGCTCCGGCCGCGAGTTGATCTCCACGGCGACGCCGTTCTCGGCGCACGCGGCGAAGACCCGGTCGGCGTCGAACTCCGACTCCGGCCGCTTCCGGTTGCCCGTCACCATCCGCCCGGTGCAGTGGCCGAGCACGTCGACCAGCGGGTTCGCGACCGCCGTCAGCATCCGCTCGGTCATCTCCGCCCGCGGCATGCGCAGCTTGGAATGCACGCTGGCGACAACGAGGTCGAGCTGGTCGAGCAGCTCGGGCTCCTGGTCGAGCGCGCCGTCGTCGAGGATGTCGACCTCGATCCCGGTGAGGACGGTGAAGTCGGTCAGCTCGGCATTGAGCTCGGCGATCTGCTCCAGCTGCGCCCGCAGCCGCTCGGGCGAGAGCCCGTTGGCGACGGTCAGGCGCGGCGAGTGGTCGGTGACGACGAGGTAGGAGTGGCCCAGGGCGCGTGCGGTCTCGACCATCTCGCGCAGCGGCGACCCGCCGTCGGAGGCGTCGGTGTGGCTGTGGCAGTCACCCCGGATCACCTCGCGCAGGTCCGCCGCGGCCGCGCCGAGCGGCGTCCCCTCCGTCGCCTCCAACCGCCGCAGGTAGACGGGCACCTCCCCGGTCAGCGACTCGACCACGCAGCGCGCCGTCACCTCGCCGACGCCCTTGAGCCGCACCAGCTCCCCGGACAGCGCGAGCTGCGTCAGCTCGTCGCGGTCGCGGCGCGCCAGCACGGCCGCGGCGGTGCGGAAGGCCCGCACGCGGTAGGTCGACTCGTGCGCGCGTTCCAGCAGGAACGCCGCGCGCCGCAGGTCGGCCACCGGATCTCGCTCGTCGCCCACGACCGCGATCCTGCCCTATCGTCGGGAGCATGCCCGGGGTGCTGCTCGCCGGTCCGGACAGCGGGCCGGCCACGTCCGTCGCGCTCACGCTCACCACGCTCGCCCGCGGCTACGCCCTGCACCCGGCGCTGACCACCGGCCCCGGTGACGGGATTGCGCTGGAGCGGGTCACCGCCCGCCGCCTGGCCGAGCTGCGGTCCTGGGCACAGATCCTGGTCGAGTACCGGCGCGGGGACGTCGTCGTCGCGCACGACCACGAGCGGCTGCACCGGGTGCGCCACGTCGGGCGCGTCCCGGTGGTGGTCACCGACGAACCCCGGGTGCTGGAGGCGCTGCTCGCCGAGTCGCCCGGCTGGCTCGCCGTGCTGATCGGCGCGGGGGTGCCGGGACGGCCGTGGTCGCGGCTGCGGGACCG
>JAPLAT010000620.1 GCA_026393175.1 Pseudonocardiales bacterium | reverse complement strand
GCGCCGCGGGTGGCCAGCACGTGCCCGGTGCGGCCCAGCCCGGACTGCACCTCGTCGGCCACCATCAGCACGCCCGCCTCGTCGCAGGCGGCCCGGACCGCCGCGAGGTACCCGGGCGGGGGCACGACCACGCCGGCCTCGCCCTGGACCGGCTCCAGCAGCACCGCGACGGTGTCCGGCCCGATGGCGGCCCGGACCGCGTCGGCCGTGGGGTCGTCGGGGCCGTAGGGCACGACGTCGAACCCCGGGGTGAACGGGCCGAACCCGCCGCGGGCGTCCGGGTCGGTCGAGAAGCCGACGATCGTCGTCGTCCGGCCGTGGAAGCCGCCGTCCATGACGACGATCCGGGCCCGGTCCTCGGGCACCCCGCGCACCTCGTAGCCCCACTTGCGGGCCACCTTGATCCCGCTCTCGACGGCCTCGGCGCCGGTGTTCATCGGCAGCACGCGGTCCTTGCCGACGAGCCCGGCGAGCGCCGCGCAGAACGGGCCGAGCCGGTCGGAGCCGAACGCGCGGCTGGTCAGCGTGACCCGGTCGAGCTGGTCGTGCGCCGCGGCGAGCAGCGCCGGGTGGCCGTGGCCGAAGTTCAGCGCGGAGTAGCCGGCCAGGCAGTCCAGGTGGTGGCGGCCCTCGACGTCGGTGACCCAGGCGCCGCGGGCGTGGCTCACGACCACGGGCAGGGGGTGGTAGTTGTGCGCGGAGTGCTCGTGCACGAGCCGCTCGTGCCGCTCGGTGGCCGTCTCGATCAGCGTCACGGGTGGACCTCCAGCGTGCAGCACTTGGGCCCGCCGCCGCCGAGCAGCAGCTCGGACAGGTCGACGGGCACGGGGACGAAGCCGCGCTCGGCGAGCGCGGCGGCGAGACCGGTCGCCGCGGCGGGCAGCACGACGTGCCGGCCGTCGGACACGGCGTTGAGGCCGAGCACGGCGGCGTCCGCCGCGCGCGCGACGACGGCGTCGGGGTAGCGGTGGCGCAGCACCTCCCGCGACGCCGGGGAGAACGCGTCGGGGTACCAGGCGACCGTCGCGTCGTCGAGGACGGCCAGCGTGGTGTCGAGGTGGTAAAAGCGCGGGTCGACCAGCTCCAGGGACACCACCGGGCGCCCCAGGACGCGGGCGGCCTCGGCGTGGGCGCGCGGGTCGGTGCGGAACCCGGACCCGGCGAGCACGACGTCCCCCGCGACGAGCAGGTCGCCCTCCCCCTCGTTGACGAACTCCGGCTCGACGACGCGCGCGAACCCGGCGCCGCGGAACCAGGCCCGGTGCGCCGCGGCCTCGCCCGCCCGCTCGGGGTGCCGGAAGCGCGCGCCGAGCACCGTGCCGCCGACGACGGTGGCGCCGTTGGCCGCGTACACCATGTCGGGCAGGCCGGGCAGCGGGTCGAGCAGGTCGAAGCGGTGCCCGAGCTCCCGGTAGAGCGCGGCGAGGCGCTCCCACTGGGCGAGCGCGCGGGCGCGGTCGACGGGCAGGTCGGGGCGCATCCACGGGTTGATGGCGTAATGCACGGCGAAGTGGTCGGGGCGGCACAGCAGGTAGCGGCGCGGGGTGGGACGGCGGTCGCCGGTGGCGAGCGGGCGGGGCAGGACGCTGGTCACGGATCCACGGTAGGAACGCCCCCGACGCCGGACAATCGCGATCCGCTGCCCGTCCACGCACGATCCGTGCGCGTCGGCTCAGTCCGGAGCGGGATCGTTGCGCGGGTGCGCCGGGCGGCGCAGCAGCGGGCTGAGCACCAGCACGGACCGGGTCCGCGCGACGAACGGCTCGGCCCCGATCTGCTCGAGCACCCGCTCGAAGTGCCGCATGTCGGTGGCCAGGATCCGCAGCACGGCGTCGGCCTCGCCCGCGACCGTGCTGGCCTCCACCACCTCGGGGAACCGCACGACCGCGGCCCGGATCGTCGCGGGCGGGGTGCGCGCGCGGCAGAACAGCTCGACGTAGCCCTCGACGGTCCAGCCCAGCGCCCCCGGGTCCAACCGGACGGTGAACCCGGTGATCGCCCCGTCGGCCCGCATCCGGTCGACGCGCCGCTTCACCGCCGACGCCGAGAGCCCGACCGACGCGCCGATATCGGCGTAGCTGCGCCGGGCGTCGTCGACGAGCAGGGCGACGATCCGTTCGTCGAGGCGGTCCAGCACGCGGCGAGGCTAGCCGTCCGGGGCCGGCGGGCGAGGGCGGCCGCGCGCCGCCCCGGCCGACCGGCGCGCCCGGTGCAGGATGGCGGCATGGACCGATCCTTCCGCGTGGACTCCGAGGTGGGGCGGCTGCGCCAGGTGCTGCTGCACCGCCCCGGGCTGGAGCTCAAGCGGCTCACGCCCGGCAACAAGGACCGGCTGCTGTTCGACGACGTGCTCTGGGTGGCGCGCGCGCAGGCCGAGCACGACCGGTTCGCCGAGGTG
>JAPLAT010000503.1 GCA_026393175.1 Pseudonocardiales bacterium | reverse complement strand
TCGTCGACGACGAGGACGGTGATCACCGGCTCGGCACCTCGAGGCGCAGCGTCGTGCCCTCCTCGGGTCCGGACGCGAGCATCAGCGAGCCCCCGACGGTCCCGGCCAGCCCGGCGAGCGCGCGCAGACCCAGGTGGCCGGTCTCACGCGGCAGCACGGTCGGGTCGATGCCCGGACCGTCGTCGTGGACGGTCATCACCAGGGTGCCGTCCTCGCGCAGGACGCGGATCTCCACGGCCGTCGCCTCGGCGTGCTGCACGACGTTGCGGAGGCCCTCCTGCGCGACGCGGTACAGCAGCTCGGTCTCGTCGACGCCGAGGCGACCCGGCGCCACGTCGACCTCCAGTGCGGTGCGGAGCCCGCGCGCGGCCACCCGGGCCAGCAGGTCGGTCAGGGCGGGCTCCAGGCCCTCCTCGTAGAGGTTGGGCGGGTAGATCTGCACCAGCAGGGAGCGCAGCGACCGCACCGACTGCCGCACCTGGTCCGCGGCCACCCGGACCCGGGCCGGGTCGACCCCGCCCCCGGGACCGCGGCCGGCCGCGCCGAGGGAGAACGCGACGCCGGCGAGCTCCTGCACGACCCCGTCGTGCAGGTCGCCGGCGATCCGCCTGCGCTCGTCGTCGACGGCCTCCATCGACCGCAGCAACAGGTCCTCGCGCTGGCGCTGGCTGCGGCGCAGCCTGCGCGCGAGCGCCACCGCGATCGGCACCTGCAGCAGCTCCAGCAGCACGAGGGAGCCGAGCGTGTACGGGACGAAGCGCACCCAGATCCGCCGCCCCGCCTCCGTGACGCCCTCGTAGCGGAAGTAGGACTCGAACAGCACCGGCGTGCCGTTGGGCGTGTGCATGAGGAGGTAGACCTCCAGCAGCTCGACCGCCCGGCTCTCGAACCGGTTCTCCGGGTGCGTCAGGTCGGACAGGTCCGCGGCGGGCCGCCCGGTCTCGAGCGCCTCGCGCTGGTCCTCCCGCATCGGGAACCGCTCCCCGATCAGCTCAGCCTGGTCGGAGTAGAGGATCTGCCCGTCGGCGCTCCAGATCTTCACGCGCACCAGCGAGTCGCGGATCAGCTCGCGGCGGACGGCGAGGTCCAGCGCCTCGGTCAGGGCGGGGTCGGCGCGCAGCAGGTCGTCGGTCAGCCGCGACTCGACGACGGCCGACCCGGCGAGCGTCACCGACGTGATCGCGTTGTCGATGGCCTCCCGGGTGCCCAGCCCGACGCTCGCCAGCGCGGTGAGCACGGCGACCACCACGAGCGTGACGAGCCCGGTGACGGTGAAGCGCAGCACCAGCTTGCCGGTCGTGACGTGGTCGCCGAACACGGTCGGCGGCAGCGTGACGGCCCGGTGGCCCGGCCCGGGCACCCCGCTGGTCCGAGCCAGGACCGGGTGCTCCGTCGACCGGGAGGACACACGGACCTCCACCGGTCGTCGGGCCCGCCCCGCGGGGGGACGAGGCCCCGGCGTGCGGACGAGGGGACGACCGCACGCCGGGCTCTCCGCGGGCGGAGCGGCCCCGGGGGCGTCGGGGGCGGCACCCCCGGGCCGCTCCGCCCGACCCGGCCAGCGTGCTCCGGCCGGACGGCCCCCGCCATCGTCCGATGGTCCTAGTACCCCCGGTTCCGACGCGCCGGGTCGGCGCCCGGACGGTCGGTCGCGCGCGCCCGCGTGCGCAGCGCCGACGTGGCCGAACGGAGCACCGCGGCCGTCCCCCCGCCGCTCGCGGCGAGCTCGTCGATCCCCCCGGTGAGCAGCTCCAGCAGCGGGGCGACGCGCCGCTCGCCCGCGGGGGTGAGCCGGACCAGCGTGCTGCGCCGGTCGTCGGGATGGGGTGCGCGCACGACCAGCCCCTGCCCCTCCAGCTGGTCGAGCGTGCCCGTCACGCTCGTGCCGGACACCCCGAGCCACCGGGCCAGCGCGCTCGGCGTGCGCGGTCCGCGGTTGAGCAGCTCCTCCAGCGCCGCGGCCGCCGTGGCGCTCACCCCGAGCACCCGCGCGGCCGCCTGCCGGTAGGCCAGGGTCGCCGCGACGAGGTCGCGCAGCCGGGCGCCGAGCGCCTCGTTGCGCAACGCGAGCCGCCGCTCCTCGGTGACGTCGAGCAGCACGACCATGACCCGGCCGGGGCGCACCCGCACCGCCTGCAGCTCGACGACCGGCGCGGACGCCGGCCCCGTGCCCGGCGACGGGCCGACGAGGAAGCGCCGGTCGGCACCGACGGGGCCGAGCCGTCGCGGGTCCGCGAGGATCGCGCCGACCAGCTCCGGGCACACGCGCCCGAGCACGCCGAACAGCCGGGGCAGGTCGTCGGTGCCGCGCACCGGGGCGAGCATCCGCGCCGCGGCGGGGTTCATGCGGTGCACGACGCCGCCGTCGTCGACCTCCACCAGCCCGACCGGGCACTGGTAGAGGAACTGCAGGAGGTCCTCGTGCTCGTCAGCGTCCACCGGCAGCCCGCCCGCCCCGCCGGGCCGGTCCGCGCTCACCGCGGCAGCACCGCCAGGTAGCGGCGCGGCGAGCGGGCGCCGGCGAGCAGGCGCAGGCGCACCGGGGTGGGCCGCATCCGGAACGTGAAGACGTAGTCCAGCTCCTCGTCCAGGTCCCGCTCCTCGTGGAAGCGCTCGGCGACGAGATAGTTGTTCGTGCAGGGTCCGACGTCGACGAAGAAGTCGCGGCCGAGGACCCGGTCCGGGGAGATCCCGGCGCGGGCGGACTCGAAGGTGTTGTAGCGCACGACGACGTCGTGGCGGTCCATCACGATGAGCCCGAACGCCAGCTCGTCGAGCTCGTCGGGGGCGAGCTCGTCGAGGAGCGCGCGGAGCCCGGGGGCGTGGAACCCCGGCCGCGCGCCGACCCGCTCCGCCGCTCCCGACCGGGCCTCCCGCATCCCCTCACCGTAACCCCGGCGACACCGACGGTGACAGGGCGAACGGGCCCGGTGCGGCGGGCGTTCGGAGCACGGGACACTGCGCGGGCGGCGCCCGCCCCGGCGTCGACCCGGCGAGATGTGCTCAACAAAGCGAACAATCACCGGTGCCCGAATCCGCGGCGGGCCCCGCCCGCGCTTCTAGTCTCGTCCGGGTGAGTGGTCGGCCCGCCGATCGCGAACCGGGGGACCGACCCCTCCCGGTGCCGGCCACCCGCGCGTGGACCCGGGTCCCGGAGCCGTCCCGACCCGCCCGCCCGACCGTGCGGCGGGCGGCGTGTGCGGCACCGGGTCCCGGACCGGCCGGAGGAGACGGAGACGGCGGTGGCGAGCCCGGTGCGACGCGACGAGAACGCGGCCTACGAGTCGTTCGTCGCCGAGCTCGCGGCCGGCCCCGGCCTCGCGGAGCTGCTCGGCCGCCTCGTCGCGGGCCACGTCGCCGACGACCGGGGCTGGTGCGCCCACCCGAGCCACTCCCACCGGTGGGAGACCCACCCCTGCCCGGTGGTGCGCCTCGCGCGCCTCGCCGAGCGTGCGGCGGCACGGCGCCGCTCCCCCGCGCGGCACGGAGCACCCCGTGCCCCGGGGCCCCGGAACTGAGGCCGGACACCCGCGGACCGGCCGAGGCTGACGCGCGGGCGCCGCGGAGGGCACCATGGGGGCGAGGGCGCCGATCCGCGGGGCCTCGTGCCGGGGGTGCCGCCGATGTCCCAGCCTTTCGGGAACTCCCGGCCCGGGGACGGCCCGTTCGGGGACGGTCCCTTCGGGGGCGGCCTGGGCCCGCTCGAGGACCTGGTCGGCGGCCTGCTGCGCAACCTGGAGCAGCGCCTGGACGACCTGCCCCGCGACGAGCCGGTCCGCCCGCGCGAGCGGCCCCGGCAGGCGCCCCGCGCGACGGGTGGCCCCCGGGCCCGCACGCCGCAGCTCGACCGCTACGGCCGCGACCTCACCGACGCCGCCGCCCGCGGCGCGCTCGACCCGGTGATCGGCCGCGAGGACGAGGTCGACCAGGTCCTGGAGGTGCTGGGCAGGCGCACCAAGAACAACCCGGTGCTGGTGGGCGACCCCGGCGTCGGGAAGACCGCGATCGTCGAGGGCATCGCCCAGCGGATCGTCGACGGCCGGGTGCCGCCCGCGCTGCTCGGCGTGCGGGTGGTGGCGCTCGACCTGGCGGGGATGGTCGCCGGCACCCGCTACCGCGGCGACTTCGAGCAGCGCATCACCGGCGTCGTGAAGGAGGTGGTGGCCGCCGAACGGTCGGTCGTGCTGTTCGTGGACGAGGTGCACGCCGTCGTCGGCGCCGGGTCGGCGGAGGGCGGCGCCCTCGACGCCGCCACGATCCTCAAGCCCGCGCTCGCCCGCGGCGAGCTGCAGCTCATCGGCGCGACGACCGCCGAGGACCACCGCCGCCACATCGCCCGCGACGCCGCGCTGGAGCGCCGGTTCGAACCGGTGCACGTCGCCGAGCCGACCGCCGAGCAGACCGTCGAGATCCTGAGCGGGCTGCGCGAGCGCTACGAGCGCCACCACGACGTGGCGATCGGCGACGACGCGGTGCGGGCCGCGGTGCGGCTGTCCGCCCGCTACGTGCCCGACCGATTCCAGCCCGACAAGTCCGTGGACCTGCTCGACCGGGCCGCCGCCCGGCTGCGGCTCGACGCGACGGACGGGGCCGCCGAGCGGCGGGCGCGCCGCGTGGAGGAGCTCACCCGGGCCCGGGACGTCGCCGTCGACGCCGAGGACTACGAGCGCGCCGAGGAGCTGACGAAGGAGATCGGCCGCACCACCGGCGGCGAGCGCCCCGTCCTCACCGCCGACGCCGTCGCCGCGCTCGTCGCCCGCAGCACGGGCATCCCCACGGCGCGGCTGCGGGCCGGGGAGGGCGCGGAGCTGCTGGACCTGGAGGAGCGGCTCGCGCGGCGCGTCGTCGGCCAGCACGAGGCCGTCGCCGCCGTGGCCGACGCGGTGCGCCGCAGCCGCGCCGGACTCGCCTCGCCGCACCGCCCGGCCGGGTCGTTCCTGTTCCTCGGGCCCACCGGCGTCGGCAAGACCGAGTTGGCCCGCGCGCTGGCCGAGGCCCTGTTCGGCACCGAGGACCGGCTCGTGCGCCTGGACATGAGCGAGTACGGCGACCGCTCCAGCCTCACCCGCCTGCTCGGCGCCCCGCCCGGGCACGTCGGCTACGACGACGCGGGCCAGCTCACCGAGGCGCTGCGCCGCCACCCGTACTCGGTGCTGCTGCTCGACGAGGTCGAGAAGGCGCACACCGACGTCCTCGCGGTGCTGCTGCAACTGCTCGACGCCGGGCGGCTCACCGACGCCCACGGCCGCGTCGCCGACGCGAGCCACGCCGTCATGGTGATGACCAGCAACCTGGGCGCCGCCACGCTGCTGTCCGGGCGTCCCGTCGACGACGTGCGCGAGGAGGTGCTGGCCGAGGCCCGGCTCCGGCTGCGCCCCGAGCTGATCGGGCGCGTCGACGAGGTGGTGCCGTTCGCCCCGCTCACCCCCGACGACCTGGCCCGGATCACCGCGCTGCTGCTGGACGAGACCCGCACCCGGCTCGCCGAGCAGGGCCACGCCCTGCACGTCACCGACGGCGCGCTGGCCTGGCTGGCCGCCCGCGGGCACCGCCCCGAGCACGGCGCCCGGCCGCTGCGCCGCACCCTGGCCCGAGAGGTGGACCGGCCGCTGGCGCGGCTCCTGCTCGCGGGCGACCTCCCCGCGGGCGCGGCGGTGCGCGTCGACGTCGAGGGGGACGCGCTCACGTTCACGGCCGGGCCCGGCTGAGCGGGTTTCGTCGCAGGGCCGCGGGGGAATCCCCCGGGATCGGACCGCGTGGAGCCGGGCTCCCCGCTCGAGTCGGAGGATGACCGTGTCCGCGCACTCCCTCGCCGCCCCGTTCCCGCGGGGCCTCCACCGCCCTTCCCTGCCGCGCCCCCGCCGGCCACGGATGGGTGTCCCGGCGCTCCCCCGGATCGCGCTGCCGTCCCTGCGCCGGTTCGCGGCGGCCGTCCCGGGGCCCCGGTTCCGGCTGCCGGACCTCCGCCGCACCCGGACCACCGCACCCCGGACCACCGCGTCGCGTTTCTCCCTGACCCGGTCGACACCCGAGCCCCGGCCGTCGGCGCGACGGCTGCCCCGGATCGAGGTGCCCGCGCTGCCGCCCGTGTCGCTGACCGCGACCGCCCGCCGGGTACGCGCCCGGTTCGGCCGCGTCGCGACCCTGCCCCCGCCGGTGCCCGTGCCCGAGGAGTGGCGCGGCAGCGGGCCGGTGGTCGTCGTCGGCGGGTTCTGCACCTCGACCCTGGCGATGGACCCGCTGTGCTCCTACCTGCGCGATCTGGGCTACACCGTCACCACCTGCACCGTCGACGCCGGGATGGGCTGCGGGGGGCGCAGTGTGGAACGCCTGCGCTCGGTCGTCCGCGACGCCGCGGCCGCCGACCCGGACGGGCACGGCGTGCGGCTGGTCGGCTACAGCCGCGGCGGGCAGTTCGCCCGTGCCGTGGCCCGCGACCCCGACCTCCCGGTCCGCTCGCTCGTCACCCTCGGCACGCCCTTCGAGATGTTCGGCGTGAGCCGGCCGCTGCTGCTGCAGATCGCGGCCGTCGCGCTGGCCGGCTCGCTCGGCGTGCGCGGCCTGTTCACCCTCGCCTGCATGACCGGCCCGTGCTGCGCGGGGTTCCGCGACACCCTGCGCGCCCCCGTACCGGTCCCGTTCTCCGCGATCTGCAGCCGCGGCGACGGC
>JAPLAT010000473.1 GCA_026393175.1 Pseudonocardiales bacterium | reverse complement strand
CACCGCGGTGGCGGTGCCGGCCCGGTGGCCGTGCGGTGGTGGTCGGGTGGTGGGCGGTCGTGCGGTGTGGCCGGGTGCGGCGGCCTCAGCGGTCCGCGAGGACCGGCTGCACGTCCCCGGCGAACACCCCGCCGGGGTCCACCCGGGCGCGGACGGCCGCGACCCGGGCGGCGGCGGCCGCGTCGAGGTGCCCCTGGGGCTGGTGCCGGTTCTCCACGAAGCTCGGCACCGTCCGGCCGGTGTCCCACGGCGCGAGGGCGGCGCGCACCCGGGCGCAGCGCTCCTCGATCGCCGCCGCGGGCCCGGACAGGCCGGGCACGCCGGCCCCCGACCACGCGAACGCCGCGTCGACGCGGTGCAGCGCCCCGGGCTCGCGCCCCGGCGTCGCGGGCGGGTCGGCGTAGGCGCCGCCGAGCTGCCGCAGCGACGCCGTGATCAGCGGGGACCCGCTGCCCTCGCCGACGAGGTCGAGCAGGCGGTCGAGGCCGTCGTCGCCGGGGTCGCGCAGCAGCAGGTGGTCGCCCAGGATCGGGACGGGGTCCGCCGGGTCGACGTGCGCGTCGAGCACCGCCGACGCCGACGTGGCCGCCCACGTGTCGAGCAGCGGGTCGGCGAGGTCGCGCAGCGGGCCGAGCAGGCCCGCCACCACGTCCGCCACCGCGGCCTCGTCCGGCCCGTGCACCGCGCCGTCCAGGCCCAGCACCGGGCCCGCCGACAGCTCCGGGGGCACCCCCGGCGCGTCGGGCAGCCGCATGACCTGCACCGACGTCGTGGCCCCCCGCGGGGCGGACGCGGCCCAGCGCCGCCAGGCCCGCAGCAGCGCGGGGGCGTGCCGGGCCGGCCAGAACGCCGCCCCGGTGGTGACGGCCGGGGCCCGGAACAGCTCGACCTCGACGGCCGTGACGATCCCGAGGCCGCCCCCGCCGCCGCGCAGCGCCCAGAACAGCTCCGGGTCGTGCGCGGCGTCGGCGTGGCGCAGCGCGCCGTCGGCGGTGACGAGCTCGACCGCCCGCACCCGGGTGACGGCCAGGCCGACCTCGCGGCCGAAGAAGCTCAGCCCGCCGCGCAGCAGGTACCCGACGACGCCCACGTCACCGGAGGAGCCGTGCGGCGCGACGAGCCCGTGCGGGGCCGCGGCGTCGACGACCTCCCGCCAGCGCGTGCCCGCCGGGACCCGTGCCACCCCGGCGGCGGGGTTGACCTCGACCCCGCCGCCGAGCCGGGTGCGCACCAGCAGCGCGCCGTCCATCGGGGCCGCGGTCGGGGAGGCGTGGCCGGTGGCGTGCACGCGGACGGGGCGCCCCGCGGCGCGCGCGGACCGGACCGCGTCCTGCACGTCGGCGACGGTCCGCGCGGTCTGCTCACCCCGGCACTGCTCACCCCGGCGCCGGCGGTCACCGCCGCTCCGCGGTGACGATGACGAACGAGCCGGGGCCGGACCACGCGCGGATCTCCAGGCCGGCGGCGTCGAACCAGCGGCGCAGCTCGGCGCGCTCGAACAGCAGCATGCCCGCGGGGCGGCTGGGGAAGAAGTGCCCGCCCTGGAAGTACCGGGCGACCGGGTCGTCGTCGAACAGGAACGTCAGCATCGTGAAGGTCCCGCCGGGCCGCAGCACGCGCCCGACCTCGGCGATCGCCCGCTCCGCGTCGTCCGGGAAGGCCTGCAGCGCGTTCCACATGTTCACCGCCCCGAACGCGGCGTCGGCGAAGGGCAGGTCCAGGGCGCTGCCCTGCACGGCCGGGACGTCGGGCAGCCGCTCGCGCAGCGCGCTGAGCATGGGCAGGCCCATGTCGAGGGCGACGAGCCGCTCCGCGCCGACCGTCCCGGCGACGACGGTCGTCCAGCGCCCGGCGCCCGCGGCGAGGTCGAGCACGGGCCCGGTGGTCCCGGCGAGGTGCTTGCGCAGGTAGGCGTCCTCGTCGGCCGGGGTGAGCGCGCCGCCCCAGTTCGCGCCCGCGATCTGCAGGAACGCCGGGCGCAGGAACGACTCGTAGTAGGCGCCCATGCCGGGCATCTCGGAGAGCTTCTGCAGCAGGTCGGCGGTGGCCCCGTCGGCCGGGGCGTCCTCGCGGATGCCGTTGGACAGGTCCAGCACCCCACCCGCGACGGCGTAGCCCGCGCCGCAGCCGGTGCAGCGGAAGCGCTCGCCGTCGGGGCGCACGCCGCCGCCGCAGGAGGTGCAGCGGTAGAGCCCGCAGTGCCGGGCGAGCAGGGCCGCCGGGTCGAGGGCGGCCGGGTCTGTGGCCGGCGCCCGGCCCGGCGGGTCGGTGTCGACGACGTCGACGACCTCGCCGTGCCGCGCCGCCCACCAGGCCCGCGCGCCGGAGAAGGCGTGCACGGTGCGGGTGTCGTTGTCCCAGTTCGTGACGACCTGGGCGGGGCTGAGCCCGGCGACGGCGGAGCGGTCGAACTCCTGCTCGTCGGTGCGGCGCGGCCACAGCGACGGGGCCGGCCAGACCCGGCCCAGGTCGGGGCGCTCGGGGTCGAGGTCGGCGAGCGCGCGCTCGAGCCGGGTGCGGTCGCGGGGGTCGAGGTCGCGGCAGGCGACGGCGGCGAGCACGGCGCCGCGGTCGGCCGGGAAGTGCCCGGCGAGGTACAGCAGCGCCGCGGTGCGGGCGGGGTCGGTGTCGTGGCGCAGGTGGGCGAGGTAGGAGTCCAGCCCGGCGCGGACGGCGGCGTGCAGCGGCCCGTCGGTGGCCGGCAGCTCGCACTCGGCGAGCAGGCCGAGCAGCACCGCGATCCGGGCCCGGCGCCCGGGGGTCACGTGGTCCAACGCGGCGACGAGCGTGGGGACGGCCGCCTCCGCGGCGGCGGTGGCCGCCCCGTCGTTCCAGAGGGCCTCGCGGAGCGGGCCGAAGGCGTCGTCGGCACCCGCGTCGGGCGCGTCGGCGTAGGCCTTCACCAGGTCGGCGACGGTCCGGTCGGACGCGGGGCGGTCGGTCGTGGCTTCCATCGGCGCTCCTCGGGATGCCGGCGGGCGCGGGGACGCCCGCCCGCGGTCGTGGCGGCGCGGCTCCGGCAGAGCCGCCTCGCCCCGAGGTTCGCACCGGGCGGGCACCCCGCACGCCTCCCCGATTGCCCCTCCGGTCAGCGCGCGGGCTTGCGGGCGGAGACGATGACGTAGCCGATCTGGTCGCGCCGGGGCGCGAAGAAGCCGCGGTGCAGCCGCGAGAACTCGGCCACCGCCTCGTCGCCGAACGCGGCGGCGAGCTCCTCGCGGCGCTGCAGGGCCAGCCGCAGGTAGGTGGCCTTGCGACCGAAGACCCGCGGGCCGCACTGGGTGTACTCCTCGACCTCGAACCCGGCGGCGCGGGTGAGCTCGAGCCAGCGCGGCAGCGTCGGCAGCGCGCCGAGGCGCAGCGTCTCGACGAACCGCGCGACCCGGTCGGGCTCGGCGTCGGACTCCAGGCTGAAGTCGGAGAACGACACCCGGCCCCCGGGCCGCAGCACCCGGTGGAACTCGGCGAGGACCGCGGGGAGGTCGGGCGCGTTCTGCAGCGACTCCAGCGCCAGCACCGCGTCGAACGCGCCGTCGGGGTACGGGAGCGCCGCGTAGTCGCCGTGCTCGGCGCGCACCAGGTGCCCGACGCCCGCCGCGGCCGCCCGGCGGTTGGCCGCGGCGATCTCGTACGAGCTCAGCGTGACCCCGGTGACGTCGACGCCGTGCTCGCGCGCCAGGTGCACCGCGGTCTCCCCCGGCCCGCACCCGGCGTCGAGCAGCCGCTCCCCCGGGCGCAGCCCGAGGCTGTCGGCGAGCCGGCGGGTGATGCGGTGCACCGCCTCGGGCAACGGGGTGTCGTCGGCGTCGTCGTAGAAGTACCACATGTGGATCTGGCCGTCGCGCAGCGCGTCGCCGATCGGCGAGCGCTCGTCGTAGTGCCGGCCGATGTCGGGCCGGTCGGTCCCCTGCGGACCCGTCCCGGCCGCCTCCGCGGACACCGGCTCAGCCGGCGGCGCGGACGGGACGCCGCCCCGGGCCGGCCGGGCCGCGGTAGGCCTGGGCCACCTCGAGCCAGCCCTCGGCGAGCGCGCCCACGGCCTTGACCGACAGGTCCTCGTGGTGCCGGCGCCTGCTCACCAGCAGGCACAGGTCGGCGGCGTCGCCGGTGACGCGCTGCTCGGCGTCCTCCGGGCCGAACGTCCACACCTCGCCCGAGGGCGCGGTCAGCTCGAACCGGAACTCCTCGGCCGGCGGGGTGAGCCCGCGGGAGAGGTAGCCGAAGTCCCGGGTGCGCACCGCGAACGCGACGATGTGCCGGATCCGGTCGGTGGGCGAGCGGCGCACGCCCAGCGCGTCGGCCACGTCCTGGCCGTGGGCGAACAGCTCGAGCATCCCGGCGCGGGCCAGCACGGCCGGCGGCAGCGGGTTGACCAGCCACGGCACCAGGCCGTCCGCGGGCGCGGCAGCGAGCGCGGCGATGCCGGCGTCGCGCTCGGCCCGCCAACGCGCGAGCAGCGCCTCCGGCGCCAGCGGGCGGTAGCCGTCGAGGGCCGCGTTGACGGCCGCGTCGAAGGCGCCGGGCGCGGTGCCGATGCGCGCGGTGAGCGCGCGGAACGCCTCGGGGTTCCCGGCCGCCGTGCCGGCGATGGTGAAGACGAAGGCGACGTGGGCCACCTGGTCGGCGACGCTCCAGCCCTCGGCGGGCGTCGGCCGGGCCCAGTCCGCGGGGCCCAGGTCGGCGACCAGGGCGTCGAACTCCGCGGCGTCGGCCCGAAGGGCCGTGATGGCGTTCTGCAGCTCGCTCACGTCGGCGGCGCTCCTCTGCGGGGGGTCGGGCTGGCGGGTGGGGTCGGCGGGCCCGCCGCGCCCCGGGTCGGGTCCCGGGGCGCGGCTCCCGGCGCGCGGGTCGTCTTGCGGCCCGGAGTCGCTCCGCCCGGTCGGTGGGTGGTGGGCGGCTTCTCCGGTCTCGCCGGTGTCTCCCCGGCACCTCCCATGCTCGGCCCCGGCACCCGCCCCCGTCTTCTCCTCCCCGGCGGTCCCGCCTCAGGCGGCGGACCGCGCGACGGGCCCGGCGGTGCGGGCGCGCGCGCCGGCGAACGCGGCCCAGGCCACGAGCGCGACGACGTCGGCGTCGGGG
>JAPLAT010000339.1 GCA_026393175.1 Pseudonocardiales bacterium | reverse complement strand
GGGGAGGCCTCGGTGAACGCGGTGCCGTAGCCGAAGTCCATCGTGACGTCGCGGACCTCCATCTGGCTGCCCGGCACCTTCGACCCGAACCGCATGGTGACGCCCTCGTCGGGCTGCACCCGCACGACGAACGCGTTCTGCCCGAGCTCCTCGGTCATCGTGGCGTCGAAGGGCAGGTGCGGGGCCCGCTTGAACACCACGGCGATCTCGGTGACCCGGCGGCCCAGCCGCTTGCCCGTGCGCAGGTAGAACGGCACGCCGGCCCAGCGGCGGGTGTCGATCTCGCAGGTGATGGCGGCGAAGGTCTCGGTCTTCGACCTGGGGTCGAACCCCTCCTCCTCGAGCAGGCCGGGCACCTTCTCCCCGCCCTGCCAGCCGCCGGTGTACTGCCCGCGCGCCGTGGTCTCGTCCAGCGGGCCGACGAGCCGGGTCGCCTTGAGCACCTTGATCTTCTCGGCGCGCAGCTCGTCGGAGGAGAACGACGTGGGCTCCTCCATCGCGATGAACGCGAGCAGCTGCAGCAGGTGGTTCTGGATGACGTCGCGCGCGGCGCCGATGCCGTCGTAGTAGCCCGCCCGCCCGCCCAGGCCGATGTCCTCGGCCATGGTGATCTGCACGTGGTCGACGTAGTGGCTGTTCCAGATCGGCTCGAACAGCTGGTTGGCGAAGCGCAGCGCCAGGATGTTCTGGACGGTCTCCTTGCCGAGGTAGTGGTCGATGCGGAACACCGAGTCCTCGGGGAACACGTCGTTGACGATCCCGTTGAGCTCCTTCGCCGAGGCGAGGTCGTGCCCGAACGGCTTCTCGATGACCACCCGCCGCCACTGCTCCGGGGAGTCGCGGTGGGCCAGGCCGGAGCGGGAGAGCTGCTTGCACACCACGGGGAACGCGCCGGGCGGGATCGACAGGTAGAACGCGTGGTTGCCGCCCGTGCCGCGCTCGGCGTCCAGCTCGCGGACGGTGTCCTCCAGCCGGTCGAACGCGTCGTCGTCGTCGAAGCTGCCCGGGACGAAGCGGAAGCCCTCGGCGAGCCGGTCCCACACCTCCTGCCGGAACGGCGTGCGGGCGTGCTGCTTCACGGCCTCGTACACGACCTGGCCGAAGTCCTGCGTGGCCCAGTCGCGCCGAGCGAAGCCGGTGAGCGCGAAGCCCGGCGGCAGCAGCCCGCGGTTGGCCAGGTCGTAGATCGCCGGCATCAGCTTCTTGCGCGACAGGTCCCCGGTGACCCCGAAGATCACCAGGCCGCACGGGCCCGCGATGCGGGGCAGCCGCTTGTCGCGCGGGTCGCGGAGCGGGTTGCTCCAGTCCGCCATACCGGTTCCTCTCCCTCTCACGGGCGCGCGCCCCGCAGGGCGCCCGCCCCTCACAGGCGCTGTACGGCCCTGGCCACGGTGACCAGTCCGGTGAGCCGGTCGCGCAGGTGCAGGCGCAGCCCGTCCGGCCCGGGGCCCGGCGGTGCGGGCCCATCCTGGAGCACGTCCCCGACGAGCTGCACGGCGAGGCCACCGGCCGGGGGACGGCCCGGTGCCCAGGTGAACGTGGTGGTGCGGCCGGTGCGGCGGGCGATCTCGTCGGCGAGCACGGCGGCCGAGGCGTCGGCGTCGCGGTCGAGGTGCGCGGCCACGGCGAGCGGCCCGGGGGAGCGGGCCAGCAGCGCGCGCAGCGCGTCGTCGACGGTGCCGGCGTCCGCGGGCAGCCAGTCCCCGGCGTGCACGTCGACGTCGCCGTCACGGAAGGCCAGCGGCGGGACGGCGGCGGCGCCGGGCGGGCCGGGGTCGGTCGGGTCGACGCCGAGCAGGTGACCGGCCACGGCGACGGCGCGCTGGAACAGGTGCAGCAGCCCGGCGGGGTCGCCCGCGACGCGGACGTCGGCCGCGGCGCCGTCGACGCCGATCGTCAGCGGCGCTGCGCCCCGGACGGGCCGGTGCACCGGCCGGGGCCCGCCCGCGGCCGTGACGAGCGTGCCGACCAGCTGCTCCAGCGCCTCCGGCGCGGGCGCGTCGACGATCTCCACCGCGGGCGCCGCGGCCAGCAGCGCGCCCAGCACCAGGACCGGGTTGTCCGGGTCGTCGGCGTCGAAGGGCGCCGCGGCGCCGCCCAGCAGCTCCCGCGCGTCGGCGCCGGTGACGCCGGCGGGCACCAGGGCGTAGGGGGTGAACGCGGTCCACGCGTCGTGGACGTCGCCCGGGCCCTCGACGACCGTCATCGCCCGGGGCGCCTGCGCGCCCGGCGGGACGACGGCGACGGTGCGCGGGCGCGGGTCGATCCCCTCGGCCCGCAGCGCCGACTGCACCGCGGCGGTGACGGCGTCGATCCCGCCCCGGTCCACCCCGGGCGGCACGGCCACCACCAGCGCGGTGGCGTCGAGGTCACCCGCCAGTGCGTCGGCGACGCGGACCGTGTCGGGGGTGTCGAGCACGATGAGCCGGGGCTCGCCGGGCACGAGCGCCTCGGCGTTGAACCCGGCCGCCCCGGCGGTGACGGCGAGCGTGCGCACGATCCCCTCGGCGCGGAACTCGGCGTGCAGCCCGGCGAGCTGCCCGCCGAGCGGGCGCGCCAGCCGGGGCGCGGCCACCCAGCCGGGCCGGGCGTGGAACAGCTCGCCCGCGGCGAGCCGCGACGCGACCCGCTCGCGGACGAGCCGGTCGAGGACCCCCGCGTCCGGGGGCCCGTCGACCGCGACCGTGACGGGCCGGGTGGTCAGCGCGCCCCGTCCAGCTGGCCCCGGACGGTCTCGCCCAGCTCCGCCCAGGACTTCTCGAACTTGTCCACGCCCTCGTCCTCCAGGACGAGGAAGACGTCGGTGAGGTCCACGCCGACCGCCGCGACGGCGTCGAAGACCTGCTGCGCCTCCGCGGCCGTGCCGGTGACGCGGTCGCCGTGCACCTCGCCGTGGTCGGCGAAGGCCTGCAGCGTCTTCTCCGGCATCGTGTTGACGGTGTCGGCGACGACGAGCTCGGTGACGTAGAGGGTGTCGGAGTAGTCGGGGTTCTTCACCCCGGTGGAGGCCCAGAGCGGGCGCTGCACCTTCGCACCCTGCGCCGCGAGCGCCTCCCAGCGCGGCCCGCTGAAGACCTCGGTGAACGCGGCGTAGGCGAGCCGCGAGTTCGCGACGGCGGCCTTCCCGCGCAGCGCGAGGGCCTCGTCGGTGCCGATCGCCTCCAGCCGCTTGTCGATCTCGGAGTCGACGCGGGAGACGAAGAAGCTCGCCACCGAGACGATCCCGGCGAGCTGGTGGCCGTTCGCGGCGGCGCGCTCCAGGCCGTCGAGGTAGGCGCCCATGACGGCGCGGTAGCGCTCGACGGAGAAGATCAGCGTGACGTTGACGCTGACGCCCTCGGCGATGGCGCTGGCGATCGCGGGCAGGCCCGCCTCGGTGGCCGGGATCTTGACCAGCAGGTTGGGCCGGTCCACGGCCTTCCACAGGTCCAGCGCCTGCGCGACGGTGCCCTCGGTGTCGCGGGCCAGGCCGGGGTCGACCTCCAGCGACACGCGCCCGTCGACGCCGCCGGTGCGCTCCCAGGTGCCGCTGAACACGTCGCAGGCCTGCTGCACGTCGGCGACGGTGATCTCGCGGATGGCGTCCTCGACGGACGCGCCGCGGGCGGCGAGCTCGCGGACCTGCTCGTCGTAGGCGGCGCCGTCGGCCAGTGCGCTCGCGAAGATCGTCGGGTTGGTGGTGACGCCGACGACGTGCGAGTCCGTGATGAGCTGCGCCAGGTTGCCGCTGCGCAGCCGCTCGCGGGACAGGTCGTCGAGCCAGATGGAGACGCCCGCGTCGGCGAGCGCCTTCAGTCGGTCGGTCATGTCGGTTCTCCTCAGGAGACGTGGGACAGGCTGCGGCGGGCCGCGTCGACGACCGCCTCGGGCGTGAAGCCGAACTCGCGGAACAGCACGTCGGCCTCCGCGCTGGCGCCGAAGTGCTCGATGGAGACGATCTCGCCGGCGTCGCCGGTGAAGCGGTACCAGGGCATCGCGATGCCGGCCTCGACCGCGACCCGGGCGCGCACGCCCTTCGGCAGCACCGACTCGCGGTAGGCCTCGTCCTGCTCGTCGAACCACTCGACGCACGGCATCGACACCACGCGGGTGGCAACACCGTCGGCCTCCAGGGTCTTCCTGGCCTCGACGGCGAGGGCGAGCTCGGAGCCGGTGGCGATGAGGATGAGCTCCGGGGTGCCGGACGAGGCGTCCGCCAGCACGTACCCGCCCCGTGCGACGCCCTCGGTGGAGGTGCCCTCCAGCGTGGGCAGGTTCTGCCGCGACAGCGCGAGCCCGGAGGGGCCCTCGGGGCGCTCCAGCACCGCCTTCCAGGCCGCGGCGGTCTCGTTGGCGTCGCCGGGGCGCACGACCGACAGGCCGGGGATGGCCCGCAGCGCCGCCAGGTGCTCGATCGGCTGGTGGGTGGGGCCGTCGCCGCCCAGACCGATGGAGTCGTGGGTCCAGACGTAGATGCCCGCGCACTTCATCAGCGCGCCGAGGCGCACCGCGGGGCGCATGTAGTCGCTGAACACGAGGAACGTGCCGCCGTAGGGGCGGGTGGGCCCGTGCAGCGCGATGCCGTTGAGGATCGCGCCCATCGCGTGCTCGCGGATGCCGAAGTGCAGCGTGCGGCCGTAGGGGTGGGCGTTCCACATCTTCGTGGCGGTGGACTCGGGGCCGAACGAGTCGGCGCCCTCCATCGTGGTGTTGTTGCTCTCGGCCAGGTCCGCCGAGCCGCCCCACAGCTCGGGCAGCACGTCGGCCAGCGCCTTGAGGACCTCGCCGGAGGCCTTGCGGGTGGCGACGCCCTTGCCGTCGACGTCCCAGCTGGGCAGCGCCTTCTCCCAGCCCTCGGGCAGCGTCCGGCCGAGCAGCCGGTCGAGCAGGGCCTTGCGGTCGGGCTCGCGGCGGGCCCACGCGTCGAACGACGCGGTCCACTCGCGGTGCTGCTCGGCGCCGCGCTCGCGCAGCGACCGGGTGTGGGCGAGGACGTCGTCGTCGACCTGGAACGTGCGGTCCGGGTCGAACCCGAGGATCTTCTTGACCTCGGCGATCTCCTCGTCGCCCAGCGCGGAGCCGTGCGCCTTGCCGGTGTTCATCTTCGTCGGCGCCGGGAAGCCGATGATCGTGCGCAGCAGGACGAACGACGGGCGCTGCGTCTCGGCGCGCGCGGCCCGCAGCGCGTCGAGGATGCCGGTGACGTTCTCGCCGCCCTCGACGACCTGCACGTGCCAGCCGTAGGCCTCGTAGCGCTTCGCGACGTCCTCGGACAGCGCGATGTCGGTGTCGTCCTCGATGGAGATCTTGTTGTCGTCGTAGATCACCGTGAGGTTGCCCAGCTGCTGGTGCCCGGCCAGCGAGGAGGCCTCGGCGGTGATGCCCTCCTCGATGTCGCCGTCGGAGGCGACGGCGTAGATCTGGTGGTCGAACGGGCTCTCGCCGGGCGCGGCGTCCGGGTCGAACAGCCCGCGCTCGCGGCGGGCGGCCATCGCCATGCCCACGGCCGAGGCCAGCCCCTGCCCCAGCGGGCCCGTGGTGATCTCCACGCCCGGGGTGTGGCGGTGCTCGGGGTGGCCGGGGGTGGCCGAACCCCACTGGCGCAGGCTCTCGATGTCGGACAGCTCCAGGCCCCACCCGCCCAGGAACAGCTGCAGGTACAGCGTCAGGCTGGAGTGGCCGCAGGACAGCACGAAGCGGTCGCGGCCGATCCAGTCGGCGTCGGTGGGGTCGTGCCGCATCACCTTCTGGAACAGGCTGTAGGCCAGCGGGGCCAGGCTCATCGCGGTGCCGGGATGGCCGCTGCCGGCCTTCTGCACGGCGTCGGCGGCGAGCACCCGGACCGTGTCGACGGCGCGGCGGTCCAGGTCGGTCCAGTCCGCGGGCAGGGAGGCCTGCGTCAGGCGGGTGACGTCGGCGTCGGTCACGGGCACGGTGGCTCCTCGTTCTCCTCGGGTGGCGGATCGCCGGTCGGAACGCCGACGGATCGGCGGGGCACGTCGGGCGGACCCAGCCTATCCAGGTGGAGGGGGGTCGCGGGGGATCGCGGGGTCGTTCACCACGGGTCTACCCGGCAGGCCGGGTGCGTACCCCTGCGGCTATCATCGACGCGCTGTAGAACTGCTCCCATCCCGCTCCCCCCGAGCCCGCGGAACGAGGTCCACCAGGTGTCAGTGCCCGTGTCGCAGACGGCGCCAGCGCCGGGTCCCCTGACCCGGGCCCGGGCCACCGTCGCGGCGTACGCCGGCCTCACCAAGACGCGCATCATCGAGCAGCTGCTGGTCGTCACCGTGCCGGCGATGTTCCTGGCCGAGCGGGGCATCCCGTCGGTGTGGCTGATCGTGGCCACGCTCGTCGGCGGGGCCGGCTCCGCGGCGAGCGCGCACGCGCTCAACTGCGTCGTCGACGCCGACATCGACGCGGTGATGAAGCGCACCGCCCGGCGCCCGCTGGCCAAGGGCCAGGTGCCGACGCGCCACGCGCTGGTGTTCGGGCTGGTGCTGGGCGCGCTGAGCTTCGCCTGGCTGGGGTTCACCACCAACTGGCTGGCCGCGTGGCTGTCGGTGGCCGCGATCGCGTTCTACGTGCTCGTCTACACGCTGCTGCTCAAGCGCCGCACCTCGCAGAACATCGTCTGGGGCGGCGCGGCGGGCTGCATGCCCGTCGTCATCGGCTGGGCGGCCGTCACCGGCACGGTGGAGTGGCCCGCGCTGGTCATGTTCGCGATCATCTTCTTCTGGACGCCGCCGCACTTCTGGGCGCTGGCGATGCGCTACCGCGAGGACTACGCCGCCGCCGGGGTGCCCATGCTGCCGGTCGTCGCCACCCCCGTGCAGGTCTCCCGCCGCATCGTCGCCTACGCCTGGGTGATGGGCGCGGTCACGCTCCTGCTGCTGCCCGTCACGTCCTGGGTGTACGCCGTGGTCGCCGTGCTCGGCGGCGCCTGGTTCCTCTTCGCCGCCCACCGCCTCCACGGGGCCGTGGCCGCCGGCGAGGAGACCACCCCGATGCGGCTGTTCCACCTGTCGAACATCTACCTCTGCGGCCTCTTCGCCGCCATCGCCGTCGACGCCGCCATCGGCCTGCCGGTGCTGGGCCTGCCCTTCTGACGCTCGACCCCTGACGGTCCGGCGGCACCGCGCAGGGCCAGGAGCACCGCACAGACCTGCGGGCACCGCGCAGGGCGCCGGCGCTCTGTGCGGTGACCACCCGGTCTGCGAGGTGCCACGGTTTCCGCCGTTCGGCCCCGCGATGACGGCCCGGCCGGGATCCTCACCCCCGTGGACCCGCTCCTGCACCGCCGCACCCTGCTCGCCACCGGAACCGTCCCGCACGAGGTGCGGGGCCGGTTGCGCCGCGGGGAGCTCGTCGGGGTCCGGCGGGGCCGCTACCTGGCCGGACCGCTGCCGACCCGGCCCGAACAGCGCCACCTGCTGCACGTGCTGGCCGCGGCGTCGGAGCTCGCCCCGGACGCGGCGACGAGCCACGTGTCGGCGGCCGTCGTCCACGGGCTGCCGGTCTGGAACGCCGACCTGTCCCGCGTCCACGCGACCCGCAACCGCCGCTCGGGCGGCCGCCGCAGCGCCGTCACCCACCTGCACGCCGCCCGCCTCGACCCGGACGAGGTCGTGGTCGTCGCGGGGGTGCGGGTCACCTCGACCGCCCGCACGGTGCTCGACCTGGGCCGGTCGCTCCCGTTCGACGCCGCCCTCGTCGTCGCCGACGCCGCGCTGCACCGCCACCTGGTCACCCGGGAGGAACTCCTGGTCGCGCTCGAGCGGGCACGACGGCGCCCGGGTGCGCCCGCGGCGGCCCGCGTGCTCGCCTTCGCCGACCCGGGGGCGATGAGCGTCGGGGAGACGCGCAGCCGGATCGCCCTGCGCGACGCCGGCCTTCCCGTGCCGCTGCTGCAGTGGCCGGTCCGCACGGCCGCCGGCCTCGTGGTCGGCGAGGTCGACTTCGGCTGGCCCGACCTGCGGACGGTCGGGGAGTTCGACGGCCGGACGAAGTACGGCCGCGCCCTGCGGCCCGGCCAGGATCTCGCGGAGGTGCTGTTCGCGGAGAAGCTCCGCGAGGACGCCGTCCGCGCCGAGGGCCTGGGGATGGTGCGCTGGGTGTGGGCGGACCTCGACGACTTCGCGCCCGTGGCCGCCCGGCTGCGCCGGACTTTTCGCTGACGGTGAGGGGCCGCGACCGGACGCACGGGACCTCGCACGGCAGACGATCAGCACACGGCGTGCCGCGGGAGCCGGCGGGATCGCGGCGTCGACCGGGGGCCGACCCGCGCAGCCCCGGGGTCGATGCGCGAGTCGCCGCACGGACCGGCGGGCGCGCAGTGCCGTACGAGCCACCTCGCAGACCGGCTGGTCACTGCGCAGACCGCCGGCGCCCTGCGCGGTGACCGTGGGCCTGCGAGGTCGGTCTCACGCGGCCGGTGTAGGGCGAGGACGTGACCCGGCGGGTCCGCCAAGGGGAGAGCGCCGGCCGGTTCACGATGCGGGCGGTCCGGCGCGGCCCGACGCTCAGCCGAACAAATCGGCGGGCTGCCGAACGGGCCGGCCGCGCACCTCGCAGACCGTGGTGTCACTGCGCAGACCGCCGGCGCCCCGCGCGGTGACCGTGGGTCTGCGAGGTCGTCTCCCTCGGCCGGTGCCGGGCCAGGACCTGATCCGGCGGGTCAGCGAAGGGGAGAGCCCGGCCGGGTCGGGGTGAGGGACGCGGTGGGCGCGCCCGACGCTTCGCCACAGAGATCGGTGGGTCGCCGGACGGGTCGACCGGCCACCTCGCAGACCGTCGTGTCACTGCGCAGACCGCCGGCGCTCTGCGCGGTGACCGCGGGTCTGCGAGGTCGTCCCCCGCGGTCGGTGGCCGCGTGAGGACGTGATCCGGGGGTCCGGCGCGGACCGGCGCTCAGCAGAACAGGTCGACAGGCCGCCGACGGTCGGCCGCCTACCTTGCAGACCGTGGCGTCACCGCGCAGACCGCCGGCCGCCCTGCGCGGTGACCGTGGGTCTGCGAGGTCGTCTCCTGCGGCCGGTGTAACGGGTGAGGACGTGATCTGGCGGTTCAGCGAGAGGAAGAGCCCCGGCCGGGCCGGGGTGAGGGACGCGGTGGG
>JAPLAT010000130.1 GCA_026393175.1 Pseudonocardiales bacterium | reverse complement strand
CCCGGCCAGGACGAGCAGGAGCAGGGCCGTCGCGAGACGCCGCACCCGCGCGAGGAGGTGCGATGGTCGCGTGGGCCTTGCGCCCATGATCACCAGGTAGTCGGCCCGGCGACACGCTCGGGCTCCTGCGTGCCGCTACCGCTCGGCATCCGGCAGCAGCACGCGGTCGATCACGAACATCGTCGCGTTGGTGGTCGTGATGTTGCCGCACAGAACCCCGGCGGTCTGCTCCTCGTCGACCACCAGGCTCGCGGGGTCCCCGGTGACCACGAGCGGCTGATCGTCGAGCGTCTCCAGGCCTGCGGGCCCGGCGGCGAGGGCGTCCGCGTCCAGCCGCGGGACGACGACGTGATGCGCCAGCACGGCCAACAGCTCCCCGCGCGGATCGGCGAGCCACCCGGCCACCGTGCCGGCCGGCAGCGCCTCGAAGGCGGCGTCGGCCGGCGCGAACACCGTGTACCGCGCGTCGGGGTCGTCGAGCGCCGCACCCAGGCCGGTCGCGTCGAGCGCGAGGGCGGTGGTGGCGAGGAGCGGGTCTTCCCCCGTGGCGGCCGACGTGATGAGGTCCGCGGCCGTTCCGGGGAAGTCGGTGCCGTTCACCGGGAGCCGCGGGCAGGCCGCGCCGTAGGTTCCGGGCCCGACCCCGACGACCGGCCGCTCCTCGTCGCCGGGCTCGCCACATCCGGCCAGGAGGACGACTGCGCCGCAGGCGAGCGCGGCGAGTCGCCGGGACGCGTGTCGGCGGTGACGCGGGGGACGAAACCGGGAGTGCCGAGGGTCGCTTTCGGGGCCGCGTCGACGGTCGGTAGCGGTTGCTCGTATGCGGGAGGTCTACCCCCGGCTCGGTTGTCGCACGCCGTCACGCAATCATCGGACCTCCGAGAATCGTGACGATTGCCGTCATGAGGCCGACGGTGAGGTAGGAGTCCCTCCGGTACCGGGTAGCCGACGGAGATGAACCGCGAACAGCGAGATGCTCGTGTTCCGCCGCACGCCCGCCCGCAGGTGCCCTTCGCCTACCCGGCAGGCGGCGCCGGTTCGCTCGTCGACCCGCTCGACCCGAACAAGGTCGGTCCCCACGTTCCCGGGACACCGGCACCCCCATCGGACGCCCGCGGCCCCGGAGCGGGTCCAGACGACATGCGACTGGGGGCGGAGACGTTCAGTGCGCTCGCATTCCTCGCCGGCGCGTGGCTCGTGGTCGCCCCCTACGCCCTCGACCAGCTCGACCCGGCCGGGGCGTGGAGTGACGCGGTGATCGGGGTCGCGATCGCCGTCGTGGCCGTGGTGCGGATGGTCGCGCCCGCACGCACGACTGCCGTCGGCGTCATCAACGTCGGCCTGGGGGTATGGCTCGTCGCCGCACCGTTCGTGCTGGACCGCTCGGCGGTGGCCACTGCGAACAACGTCGTCGTCGGCCTGCTGTTGATCCTCTTCGCCGCCGCGAGCACGGCGCTGGGGCTGCGCGCTCGCCGGTAGCGCGTCACCGGTAGGGGTGCGTCACCGCATCCCGCAGCGCATGCGGAACCGGCCGGATCAGCTCCGCATCGGCGGCGCAGGGCAGCGGCGCGCCGGCAGGTCATCGGCTACCGGAACGCGGCCCGGCGACGGACTGGTCGGGTTCTGCTCGCGGGTGGCACCGAATGTCCGAGCGCAATCATTGCCGTTCGAAGATCGCGAGGGGTCGGCGTACGGCGGAGACCACGCCGCCGTGTCGGTCCGACGGGAAGCGCGGGGTGACCGGGGTGAACGCAGACAGCAGCCGTGGCCCGTCACGGCACATGACGCAGGAGGAGACGAGATGGGAATCCGAACCACGGCACCGGGCCGGGCGGCGGTCGTGCTGCTCGCCGCGGCGGGGCTGGTGGCAGGAGTGGGTGGCTGCGGGGACAGTGCGGGTCCGGACCAGGGCACGACGCTCAGTGATCTACAGGCCGAGGATG
>JAPLAT010000499.1 GCA_026393175.1 Pseudonocardiales bacterium | reverse complement strand
GCTACATGACGGACTGGCGCCGCGACCGCACCACCTTCCGTGAACTCCGCGAATCCGGCATTTCCGGCAAGGACGCGTCCGTCTACCTGGAGTTCCTGCAGGCCAGCCGCACGGCAGACCGCAACGGGGAACCCCGTTCCGGCATTCCCGATACCACCGTGGCCGAGGCCGCCCGCTCGCAGCACCCGCAGTAAGCGGCGGGCCTGCGCCCGGCCGGGCCCGCCGAGCTGGCCGGCCGCTGGGCGGGCGAGGGGGCCGCGTTCGTCGCGTTCGCACCGGACGGCACCTGGACCGGCTCCGACGGCTGCAACGGCACCGGCGGGGTCTGGACGGCCGACGACGGCGGCGGCCTGCTGGCCACCGCCGCCTCGGTCACGACGCTGATCGCCTGCGACGGCACCGACGTCGGCACCGCGCTGCGGACGGCCCGCACGGCGGGCCTGGACGGGGACGTGCTGGTCCTGCTGGACGCCGCCGGGGCCGAGCTGGTGCGCCTGGCCCCGGCGGGGTCCTGAGGTGCGGCCGGGCGGTGACCCGGCCGCACCCCCCGGCTCAGCCGGTCACCAGGGTCAGGCCGTAGGCCGAGAGCACCTCGTTGAGCGGCTGGAAGTACGTCGTGCCGCCGACGGAGCAGTTGCCCGAGCCGCCGGAGGTCATGCCCTGGGCCTGACGGCCCGCGACGAACGAGCCGCCGGAGTCGCCCGGCTCGGCGCACGCGCTGGTGCGGGTGAGGCCGTAGACGATGTCGCCGCCGCCGTAGTTCACCGTCGCGTTGCGGGACTGGACGGTGCCGCAGCGGTAGCCGGTCGTGGAGCCCGAGCGGCAGGTCGAGGCGCCGATCGCGGCGACGGTGGAGCCGAGCACGGAGCTGGTGCCCGCCACCTGCGACGACGCGGTCCACGACGAGGTGTTGGTGACCCGGATGACGCCGTAGTCGTCACCGGGGAACGACGTGCCGGCCACCGGGCCGATCGCCACCCGGTTGTACCCGGACCAGGTGCCGCCGATCTCGGTGCAGTGCCCGGCCGTCACCACGTAGGTCGTGGACCCGGAGCGGGCGCTGAACCCGACCGAGCAGCGGCCGCCGTTCGCGGCGTAGATCGCGTCCCCGCCGCGGAGCGTGAAGTAGGGCCGCGGGTTCTCCGCCACCCGTCGCACGCGCACCGCGTCGGCCTGGTCGCCCGCGGACTGCCGGAACCGCTCGCCGTCGGCCGCGTTCGTGGCCTCGACGACGACCTGGCCGGACGCCTCGTCCACGTACCAGGCACCGACGCTCGCCGGCACCGCGGGCTGCGCGGAGCGGCCCCGCGCGTTCGCGGCCCCGTTGAGGCGGTTCATCGCCTCGTCGGGGTCCCGGCCCTGGACGGCCGCGACGGCCCCCGCGGCGGTGACGCGCTCCGCGGCGGCGGCGTCCGCGGTGCGGACGACGAGCCGTCCCGACCCGTCGAGCCACGACCCGGTGATGCGGTCGCCGAGCTCGGCGGTCAGGGCCTGCTCCTGGGCCGCGGCGGCGGCCTCGGCGAGGAGCCGCTGCTCGGCGCCCGCGGCGGTGAGGCCGAGGTCGCGCTGGACGGCGGCGAGGACCTCCGGGGACGCGGCCGGGCTCTCGGCGGCCGCGGCGGGGACGGCCGCGGCCGCTCCCATCAACAGGGTGAGCGCTGCGGCGGCGCAGGCTCGGACGACAGGGCGGTAACTCATGGTTACTCCTGAGGGCTGGGACTCGGCCGCCGGACCCGGTCGGGTGACGGCCGCTGCCGAACCTGCCTGACCGGCACAGACACCGACAACGCGGCCGATCAGGTGTACGAGGCTGAGCCGAACAGGCGAACTTCGGCCCGGGGCGGGCCGGGCGAGGCCGCCGCGGGCGTCCGGTCCAGGCCTCGACCGCGTGACTACCGGGCAGTAGGACGTTGCCGCCGGTGACGGCCCCACAAGATCCGAAGTGGAGTGGGCTCTGCCCGTGACCGGGCGGACCGGCCGCGCGCGACGCTCTACACGCCGGCCACGGCAGGTGCAATCCGCCGGTCCGTGCGTCGTGACGTCCGCGGTCCTGACGACGCGCGATGCCACGCCTCGTCCTGCGGGTTCCGGGCGTTATCGCCTCGATGTGTGATGTT
>JAPLAT010000631.1 GCA_026393175.1 Pseudonocardiales bacterium | reverse complement strand
ACGTACACCGGTGCGCCGTGCTGCTCCAGCGCCAGTTCCACGGCCTCGACGGCGCGGTCGACCCCGGCACAGTAGCCACGGGGCTTGGCGAGCAGGACGCGCTTCGCGGGGGCGGACATGCCACCAGCCTACGGACGGGGGCCGGACCGGGCGCGCGATCGTGCGCGCCGCCACCCCCGCGCCTCTGCGCCGCCACCCCCGCCTGCGCGCCCCCCGCCCCCGGGTGCGCGCCGCCGCTGCCGCGTTGCAGGAGGCCACCTTCACGCAAGCAGGTGGCATGAAGGTGGCCTTCCTGCAACGACGACGGGGGCCCGGGCTGCCCCGGACCGCCCGAAGCGGGAGGATGGGGGCATGAACCCGCTTCCGCTGCCCGTGCGCCTGGCCGCCGGTCTCGTCGCCACCGCCGTGGAGCAGGCCCGGGACCTGCCCCGGCTCGTGATCGAGTTCCCGGTCACGGCGGTGAGCCAGGCCCTGCAGGCCTCGATGCGGGTGCAGCAGCGCGTCACCGAGCTGGCCATCAAGGGCGACCGTGCGCTCGGCGCGCTGCGCCCGGTCGAGGAGAAGCCCAGCTGGGCGACGTTCGACGAGGACGAGCCGCCGGCGCACACGAACGGCGCCAGCACGGTCACGGAGCTGCGCCCGGCCCCGCGCCGGCCCGCGCAGCGCGTCACCGTCGATCGGCCGGTCGCGCCCGCGCCGGCGGCCGAGCCGGTCACGCCCGCGGAGGCGGCCGAGCGGATCGCCTCCGCGCCCGTCGACGCGCCCGTGGACGGCCCGACCGGGGAGTCCCCGCTGCCCGGCTACGACGGCATGTCCATCGCCCAGCTGCGCGGCAAGCTGCGCAGCCTGTCCGTGGAGGAGCTGCGCGCGCTGCTGGCCTGGGAGCAGACCCACCAGGACCGGCCCGCCTACGTGACGATGCTGTCCAACCGCATCACCACGGTCACGGAGGAATGACCCGCCCGACGCCGGAGCAGCCCTGGCCGGTCCGCACCGTCGCCCGCAAGATCGCCGAGTGGATCGACCGGCTCGGCGCGGTGTGGGTCGAAGGCCAGCTCGCGCAGGTGACGGCCCGCGCCGGGACCGGCACCGCGTTCCTCGTGCTGCGCGACCCCGCCGCCGACGTGTCGCTGCAGCTGACGGCCCCGATCGGGCTCGTGCGCGACGGCGGTGCGGCCGTCACCGAGGGGTCCCGGGTCGTCGTGCACGGCAAGCCGTCGTTCTTCTTCGGGCGGGGCACGCTGTCGCTGCGGGTCGACGAGATCCGCGCCGTCGGCGTCGGGGAGCTGCTCGCCCGGATCGAGCGGCTGCGCCAGCTGCTGGCCGCGGAGGGCCTGTTCGACGCCGCCCGCAAGCGGCGCCCGCCCTTCCTGCCCGGCTGCATCGGGCTCGTGACGGGGCGGGCGTCGGCCGCCGAGCACGACGTCGTGTCGAACGCGCAGGCCCGCTGGCCGGCCGCCCGGTTCCGGATCGAGCACGTCGCGACGCAGGGCGCGCTCGCCGTGCCGCAGATCGTCGACGCGCTGGCGGCCCTGGACCGCGACCCGGCCGTCGACGTCATCGTGCTCGCCCGCGGCGGCGGCAGCGTCGAGGACCTGCTGCCGTTCTCCGACGAGACGCTCTGCCGTGCCGTGGCCGGCTGCCGCACGCCCGTCGTCTCCGCGATCGGCCACGAGCCGGACACGCCGCTCGTCGACCACGTGGCCGACGTCCGCTGCTCCACCCCCACCGAGGCCGGCCGCCGGCTCGTGCCCGACGTGGCCGAGGAGACCGCCCGCGTCGCCGGACTGCGCGACCGGGCCGCCCGCGCGCTCGCCGGGTGGGTGGACCGCGAGGAGCGGCTGCTCGCCTCCCTGCGCGGGCGCCCGGCCCTCGCCGACCCGCTGCGCACGCTGGAGGCCCGCGACGCCGAGGTCCTGCGCCTGCGCGACGCCGCGGGCGCCTGCGTCCTGCGCGGGCTGGACCGGCGCGAGACCGAGCTGGAGCACCTGCGCGCCCGGCTCACCACGCTCGGCCCGGCGGCCACGCTCGCCCGCGGCTACGCGATCGTGCAGCGGGTCGTGGAGCCGGGGCCGCTGCCGGTGCTGCGGTCCCGGTGCTGCGGATCCGCGTCGCCGACGGGGCGGTGGCGGCCACCGTCACCGGGCCGGGGGGCGGTGGAGGGGGCTCGGCCCCGCAGGCCGTCACCGTCCCGGGCTCGGCCGGCGCCGCATCGGACGCGCCCACCACGGCGCTGGCGGGTCGGGAAGACAGCGCATCGGACTCGACCACCTCGGCATCGGACTCAACCGGCCCCGCGCCGCACTCCACTGACACGGCATCGGTCTCCGCAGGCACTGCGCCGGACTCGACCGACCCGGCATCGGGCCCAGCAGGCGCAGCGCTGATGCCGAGCGCAGGGGCCTCGGCATCACCGGACGCGACGAAGGCCGAGGCGGGACCGGGCTCGCGCACCACGGCGTCGCCGGACCCCGTGGACACCGCATCCGGCTCGCTCGTCACAGCGCCACATGACCCGGACGACACGATTCCGGACTCCGCCGATCTGGCGCACACCTCGACGGACTCGGCCCCGGACCCGGTCGAGACTGGGCCGTCGACACCGGGCTCGACGGCGGCAGGGCCGTCGCCGTCCCCGTCGGCTGTCGAGCCCGGCCAGGGTGAGCCCCGCGCGACCGTCCGGACGCGACGGGCGGCGCCGGCGCGGGGCCCGAAGCGGGCGACCGCGGCCACGACGCAACAGACCACCACTCAGAAGGCCACGCAGAAGAAGGCGGCGCGGCGCACGGCCGCGCGCGGGACGGCAGGGACGAACGATGGCTGACACGGCGACCGACGTGCAGACGCGGGTCTACGAGCAGGCCCGCGACGAGCTGGTAGAGGTCGTGCGGGCGCTCGAGGCCGGTGGCCTGTCGCTGGACGACTCGGTGGCGCTGTGGGAGCGCGGCGAGGCGCTAGCCCGGCGGTGCGAGGAGCAGCTCGCCGGCGCCCGTGAGCGCGTGCAGCGCACCCTCGACGCC
>JAPLAT010000571.1 GCA_026393175.1 Pseudonocardiales bacterium | reverse complement strand
GCACCGGCCGGGTCCGGGTCGCCGCTCTCCGTGGTGCCGCCGGTCGCAGGCGTGCCGGTCACCCCGGTCTGCGGGGTGTCGGTCGCCGCCGCCGGTGCCTCGGCCGTGCCGGACTCGGGCGTCCCGGTCGTGGGCCCGGTGTCGACCACGGTCGCGCTCGTGTCCGCCGACGAGGGCCCGGTCGAGGGGGGTGCGCTCGCCGGCTCGACCGCCGCGGATGCGCTGGCGGGCTCGGCGTCTGCGTGCTCGGCCGACGGCTCGACCGGTGCGGCGTCGGCCGGTGCGGAGTCGGCGGGCGCGGACCCGGCCTGCTCGACGGGGGCGGACCCGGCCGGTGCGGGCTCGGCCGGCCCGGAGTCGGCCAGTGCGGGGTCGGCCAATGCGGAGTCGGCCGGAGCGGGGTCAACGGGCGCGGGGTCGGCCGGCGCGGATGCGGCGGATGCGACTGCGGGCTCGACGGCCGCGGCGTCGGTGGGTGCGGGCTCCACCGCCGGAGGCTCGGCGGGGCCGGACCCGGCCTGGGCGGGCTCGGCGGCCGGATCGACCGCGCCGTCCGCCACCCCGGGCGCGCGGTCGGGGCCGGCACCACCCTCCGCGGACCGCGTGACCTGCTCCTCCGTCGCCTGCTGTTCCGACACCTGGTCCTCCTGATGGTCCGGCCCGCGGGAGCGGGCGCCCCGCCGGAGCGGGGCCGTGCACAGCGGCCTGCGCCGGTCGTGGGACCGGCGGCCGATCAGGCGATTCAAACAGTTGACCGCCGGTGACGGGAACCGCCCGTCCCACCGGACGCCGCCAGCGGGCGTTCCCGGGCGGCGAGAAGCGCGGCGGTTAGGCTGCGCCGTGCCGTCGAGTCCGGGCCCGTCGATCGTCGCCGTCCTGCCCCAGCCCCCGCTGCTGGTGCCGGAGCTGGCCACCGGCGCGACGGCGGAGACCGCCGACCTGCGCGCCGCGTGCCGGGCCGCCGCGGGGCGGCTGGCCGCGGTGAGCCGGGACTGGGTCGTGGTCGGGGCCGATGCGGGCGGGCGGCGCACGGTCGGGCCGGACACGCGCGGGTCGTTCGTGGGCTTCGGGGTCGACGTCGTCGTGACCCTCGACCCCGGCTCGACGGCCCCGGTCGACCCGGACCTGCCGCTCCCGCTGCTCGTGGCCGGGTGGGCGTCGGGCGGGGCCGCCCGGATCCGCGGCGAGCTGGTCGCCCCCGACGCGTCCCCGGCCGAGTGCGCGGAGCTGGGCGCCGCGCTGGCGGGGGAGGACGTCGCCCTGCTCGTCGTGGGCGACGGCGCCGCCACGCACACCGAGAAGGCCCCCGGGCACCTCGACGAGCGCGCCGGCCCGTTCGACGCCGCCGTCGCCGCCGCCCTGCGCGACGCCGACACCGCCGCCCTCGCCGCGCTGGACCCGGCGCTGGCGGCCGAGCTGTGGGTCGCGGGCCGGGCGCCGTGGCAGGTCCTCGCCGCGGTCGGGCGGGGCTGGCGGGGGGAGCTCCTGCACTCCTCGGCGCCGTTCGGCGTCGGCTACCACGTGGCGGTCTGGTCCCGGTGACGCCGCCGTTGCTCGTGGTGGTCGGGCCGACGGCCGCCGGCAAGTCCGACCTCGCGCTCGCGCTGGCCCGGGAGTGCGGCGGCGAGATCGTCAACGCCGACGCGATGGCGCTCTACCGCGGGATGGACGTCGGCACGGCCAAGCCCACGCCCGCCCAGCGCGCCGCCGTGCCGCACCACCTGCTCGACGTGCTCGACGTCCGCGAGACCGCCTCGGTCGCGGCCTACCAGCGCGACGCCCGCGCCGTCGTCGAGCGGCTGCGGGCGGCCGGGCGGACACCGGTGCTCGTCGGCGGCAGCGGCCTGTACGTGCAGGCGGTGATCGACGAGCTGGAGTTCCCGGGCACCGACCCGCGGCTCCGGGCCGAGCTGGAGACCGAGCTCGCCGAGCGCGGGCCCGCCGCGCTGCACGCCCGGCTCGCCGGGCTCGACCCGGCCGCGGCGCGCGACATCCTGCCCAGCAACGGGCGGCGGATCGTGCGCGCGCTGGAGGTGATCGCGCTGACCGGGCGGCCGTTCCCGGCCCGGTTCCCGGCCGGCGCGGCGCCCCGCTACGACGCGGTGCTGCTCGGCGTCGACCGCGCCGCCCCCGAGCTGGACGAGCGCGTGGCGCGGCGGGTGGCGCGGATGTTCGCCGCCGGGCTCGTCGACGAGGTGCGCGGGCTGCCCGGCCTCGCCGCGGGGATGACGGCCTCGCGCGCCCTGGGCTACCAGCAGGTGCTGGCCGGCGGCCCGATGTCCGACGCGGCCGTGGCGACCGTGCGGGCCACCCGCCGGTTCGTCCGCCGCCAGCGTTCGTGGTTCCGCCGCGACCCGCGCGTGCGGTGGCTCGACGGGGCCGCACCCGACCTGCTGGAGCGCGCGGTCGTAGCATCGCGTCCGTGCAGCCCAGCCCCGTGGCGTTCAGCAAGGGACACGGCACCGAGAACGACTTCGTGCTCCTCCCCGACCCCGACGGCGCCCTCGACCTGACCGCCGACCGGGTCGCCGCCCTGTGCGACCGGCGTCGCGGCCTCGGCGCCGACGGCGTGCTCCGCGTCGTGCGCTGGGCCGCCCTGGGGGACGGCCCGCCGCCCGAGCCGGGCGTCGAGTGGTTCATGGACTACCGCAACGCCGACGGCAGCCTGGCCGAGATGTGCGGCAACGGCGTGCGCGTCTACGCCCGCTACCTGCAGCACCGCGGCTGGCTGAGCGGCAGCGAGCTCGTCCTCGGCACCCGGTCCGGGGTCCGGGCGGTCGCGCTGGACGGCGACGCCGTGGCCGTCGACATGGGGCCCGCGACCGTCGGCGAGACCGGCACGGCCAGCATCGACGGCGAGGCGTTCACGGGGATCGCGGTCGACGTCGGCAACCCGCACCTGGCCTGCGTCACCGAGGTCCCGATCGACGGGCTCGACCTCACCCGGCCGCCGGGCCACGACCCGGCCCTGTTCCCGCACGGGGTGAACGTCGAGTTCGTCTCGCCGGTCGTCGACGGGCACGTGGCGATGCGGGTGCACGAGCGGGGCGTGGGGGAGACCCGCTCCTGCGGCACCGGCACGGTCGCGGCCGTCGTCGCCGCGCTGCGTCACGCCGGGCACGACAGCGGCACGGTCGAGGTCAGCGCCCCCGGCGGCCGGCTGCAGGTGACGGTGGCCGAGGGCACCACCGTGCTGCGCGGGCCCGCCGTCCTGGTGGCCCACGGCGAGCTCACGCCGCAGTGGTGGGGCTGAAACAAACCGGACAGCTCCGGCGTTCTCGTGGGAGCATGCCTACCACGATGACAGAACCCGTCCTGACCACCGGCGACTACGACCTCGAGGAGCGCTCGTCGCTCCGGCGCGTCGTCGGTCTGTCCACCGAACTCACCGACGTCACCGAGGTCGAGTACCGCAAGCTGCGGCTCGAGCGCGTCGTGCTCGTCGGGGTCTGGACCACCGGCACCTCGGAGCAGGCCCGCAACTCGATGGAGGAGCTCGCGCGCCTCGCCGAGACCGCGGGCTCCCAGGTGCTCGACGGTCTCATCCAGCGCCGCCCCCGGCCCGACCCGGCCACCTACATCGGCTCGGGCAAGGTCGAGGAGCTGCGCGACGCCGTGCAGTCCGCCGGCGCCGACACCGTGATCTGCGACGGCGAGCTCTCGCCCGGCCAGCTGCGCCAGCTGGAGGACAAGCTCAAGGTCAAGGTCGTCGACCGCACCGCGCTGATCCTCGACATCTTCGCCCAGCACGCCCGCTCCCGGGACGGCAAGGCGCAGGTCGAGCTCGCGCAGCTGTCCTACCTGCTCCCGCGCCTGCGCGGCTGGGG
>JAPLAT010000539.1 GCA_026393175.1 Pseudonocardiales bacterium | reverse complement strand
TCGGGGCGTGGGTGCGCACGAGTCGGGGCGGGCGGGCGCGTGTCTAGGCTGGTGGGCGTGCCTCCCGTGATCGGTGTGCTGGCCCTGCAGGGCGACGTCCGCGAGCACCTCGCGGCGCTGACGGCGTGCGGCGTGGACGCGGTGCCGGTGCGCCGCCCGGCCGAGCTGGCGGCCGTCGACGGCGTGGTGCTGCCCGGCGGGGAGTCGACCACCATGAGCCGCCTGCTGGTGACGTTCGGCCTGCTGGAGCCGCTGCGCGGGCGGATCGCGGCGGGCCTGCCGGCCTACGGCTCGTGCGCGGGGATGATCCTGCTGGCCCGCGAGGTCCGCGACGGGCGGCCCGACCAGGAGCAGCTCGGCGGGCTCGACGTCGTGGTCCGCCGCAACGCGTTCGGCCGCCAGGTCGACTCGTTCGAGACCGACCTGCGCTTCGACGGCGTGCCGGGCGACCCGGTCCGCGCCGTGTTCATCCGCGCCCCGTGGGTGGAGGAGACCGGGCCCGGGGTCGAGGTGCTGGCGACCGTCCCGCACACCGCCGACGCCGGCGCCGCGGCCGGGCGGGCCGTGGCCGTGCGGCAGGGGGCGGTGCTGGCCACGGCCTTCCACCCGGAGCTGACCGGCGACCTGCGCGTGCACGCCCTGTTCTGCGACGTCGTCCGGACGGCCCGCGCGGCGGCCTGAGCCGCCCTTCCGCCCGGGCCGCCTCGCCGTTCCCGTCCCCCGCGCCGTCCCCGTCCCCCGCGTCGCCGCCGTCCCCCGCATCGCAGCGGGGTGACATCGCTGCGACTGGATCGGAGCGGTGTCACCCCGCTGCGATGCGCTCGGGCCGGACGGCGCGGACTGCCGGGCGCGGCCGGGACGCGGCGTGGAGGTGGGCCGCCCGCAGCTCCGCCACCACCGCCGCCCGGTCGTGCCGCAGCCGGGTCGGGATCGTGGGGAGCAGCGTGACGCCGGCGGCGGCGAACCGGGCGGCCCTGGCCTGCTCGCGCGCGTAGTTCCTGGGGCCGAGGTGCCAGGCGTAGGAGTTGATCTCCCAGGCCAGCGCGACCTCGTCCCACCAGCCGTCGGCGATCCCGATCAGCCGGCCGTCCGCGTCGTACACGGGGGCGTTCCACCAGGGCTCCGGCAGCCCGGTGGCCCGCCACACCGCCCGGGCGTCGCGCTCGGCGGCCGACCGCGACCCCGCGCCCACGTCCCGGAGCATCGCCCGCGGCACGGCCGTGCCCTGCCGCTGTGCCGCCTCGACCTCGTCGACCAGCTCGCCGACCGTGCAGAGGCCGCGCTGGACCGCGTCGGAGAGCAGCTCGACGGCCTCGCGCGGGTCGGAGATCCGCCGCGCCGCGTCGATCACCGCCCGGGCGACCGGCGCGAGCGGGAACCCGCGGCGGTGCACCGGCCCGGGCATCCGCCGGGTCCGCTCGACGACGACGTACCCGCAGCTCGCCGGCTGCCGGTCGTGCGCGACGAGCAGGTGCACCCGCCCGTCGGGGGTCGGGCCGCGCCGGACGCCGTGCCGTCGCGCCGCCCCCAGCCCGGTGACGACGGCGCCGTCGCCCGCGTACTGCAGCGCCGCCACCAGCAGCTGGTCCGGGGTCGGGGTGCCGCTGGCGAGCAGGACCGTGCCCGGCAGCAGGAGCTGCCAGGGCCCACCGGACCGGCACCGCGCGTACACCGTCGACTCGGGCACCCCCAGCCCGACGAGCCGCGCGGCCCGGATCACGTCCTGCACCGCCGCGGCCCGCACGGCCGCCCATCCCGGGCCGTCGGCCCACGCCCCTCGTCGCATGGCCGGATGATGCGGCCCCGGGGGCCCGCGGCGTGGCGTTTCGGGTGAAGCCGCCGTCCCCCGCATCGCAGCGGGGTGACATCGCTGCGACTGGATCGGAGCGGTGTCACCCCGCTGCGATGCCGACGACCGCGCCCGCCCGCGCCCGGGCCGTGCCCGCCCGCGCCGCGCTGG
>JAPLAT010000562.1 GCA_026393175.1 Pseudonocardiales bacterium | reverse complement strand
TCGCCACGGGCGAGCGTCCGACGGGCGCGGCCGGCCGGGCCACGGCGGGGAGCCGGGGCGACGGCGGGCGGCCAGCTCCAGGGCGGCGCGGACGGTCTCCTCCGGCCCGGTCGTGCCGAGGGCCGCGGCCGCCTCGGCGAGCAGGGCGTCGTCGGCCTCGACCGTGGTGCGGGACGGTTCCGCCATGGCTCCCGAGGCTAGGCCGCCGACGCCCGCCGCGGGCCCGGGTTCGCCACGGGCGAGCGTCCGACGGGCGCGGCCGGCCGGGACGAGCGGCTCAGGCGAGCGCGCGGAGCGCGGCCGGGAGGTCGGACTCGTCGTCGTACGGACCCACGACGGCGGCGGTGAGCGGGGCCGCGAGCAGCTCGCGGGCGACCTCGGCCACCTGCTCGGGGGTGACGGCGGCGATCCGCTCCAGGCTCTCGGCGACGGTGCGCTGGCGGCCGTGGTCGAGCTCGGAGCGGCCCAGCCGGTTCATCCGCGACGGCGTGTCCTCCAGCCCCAGGACGAGCCCGCCGCGCAGGTTGCCCTGGGCGCGGCCCACCTCGGCGCGGGTGAGGCCGTGCTCGGCCACCTCGCCGAGCACGGTGCGGACGACCCGGACGACCTCGCCGAGGCGCTCGGGCGCGCAGCCGGCGTAGACCGACAGGATCCCGGCGTCGGTGTAGGACGCGAGCCCGGAGTACACGGAGTACGCCAGCCCGCGCTGCTCGCGGACCTGCTGGAACAGCCGCGAGCTGGGGCCGCCGCCGAGCGCGGTGTTGAGCACGGCGAGGGCGGAGCGGCGCGGGTCGTGCCGGGAGATGCCGGGCACGCCGAGCATGAGGTGCGCCTGCTCGGTGTCCTCGCTCTGCAGGACGAGCCGGCGGGCGGGGACGAGCGCGGAGCTGCCGCCCGGGCGGGGCGGGACCGGTGACGCCGCGCCGGCGCGGGCGGCCGCGGCGGCGAACGCGGTGCCGACGAGCTCGACGAGCTGGGCGTGGCCGAGGTTGCCCGCGGCGGCGACGACCATGCGCGGGGTCGTGTACTCCCCGCGCCAGAACGCGTGCAGGGTGTCGCGGGCCATCCCGCGCACCGACTCCTCCGACCCGATCACGGGCCGGGCGAGCGGGTGCGCGCCGAGCAGGGTCTCGTCGAACAGCTCGCCGAGCAGGTCCTCGGGGTCGTCGTCGCGCATGGCGATCTCCTCGAGCACCACCCCGCGCTCGATCTCGACGTCGGCCGGGGCCAGGAGCGCGTCGGTCACGACATCGGCGAGCACCTCCACCGCGAGCGGCAGGTCGGTGTCGAGCACGTGCGCGTAGTAGCAGGTGTGCTCCTTGGCGGTGAACGCGTTGAGGTCGCCGCCGACGGCGTCGAACTCCTCCGCGATCCCCGACGCCGAGCGCCGCGACGTGCCCTTGAACAGCAGGTGTTCCAGGAAGTGGGCCGCGCCGGCCTGCTCGGGCGTCTCGTCCCGGGACCCGATGCCGATCCAGACGCCGAGCGAGACGGACCGCACCCCCGGCACGGTCTCGGACAGCACCCGCAGCCCGCCGGGCAGCTCCGACCGGGACACCCCGGGCACGGTGGGCAGGAGCACCCCGGTCATGCGGGCCGCCCGCACACGCCACGGGCCGCCCGCACACAGGACAGGGCCTGTGTGCGGGCGACGGGACCCGTGTGCGAGCGGCGGCCCGGCCCGCCCGCGGTCACGAAGGCGTGACCTCGGCGACCTGCTCGGCCTCGACGGGCGAGTCGGCCGGGGCGTCGGCCGCGGCCGCGCCCTCCTCCTGCACCGGCAGCAGGCTGATCTTGCCGCGGTTGTCGATGTCGGAGACCTCGACGCGGATCTTGTCGCCGACCTTGACGACGTCCTCCACCTTGGCGATGCGCTTGCCGTTGCCCAGCTTGGAGATGTGGACCAGGCCGTCCTTGCCCGGGACCAGCGAGACGAAGGCGCCGAAGGCGGCGGTCTTAACGACCGTGCCCAGGAACCGCTCGCCGATCTTCGGCAGCTGCGGGTTGGCGATCGCGTTGATCATCCCGATGGCCGCCTCGGCGGACGGGCCGTCCGCCGCACCGACGTAGATCGTGCCGTCGTCCTCGATGGAGATGTCGGCACCGGTCTGCTCGGTGATCGAGTTGATCATCTTGCCCTTCGGGCCGATGACCTCGCCGATCTTGTCGACCGGGACCTTGATCGCGGTGACGCGCGGCGCGAAGTCGCTCATCTCGTCGGGCCGGTCGATGGCCTCGCCGATGACCTCGAGGATCGTCAGGCGGGCGTCCTTGGCCTGGGACAGCGCCCCGGCCAGGACGGCCGACGGGATGCCGTCGAGCTTCGTGTCCAGCTGCAGCGCCGTGACGAACTCCGGCGTGCCGGCGACCTTGAAGTCCATGTCGCCGAACGCGTCCTCGGCACCGAGGATGTCGGTGAGCGCGACGTAGCGCGTCTCGCCGTCGACGGTGTCGGTGACCAGGCCCATCGCGATGCCCGCGACCGGCGCCTTGAGCGGCAC
>JAPLAT010000183.1 GCA_026393175.1 Pseudonocardiales bacterium | reverse complement strand
CGGCGACGGTGTGCACGGAGTCGCCGGTGGTGGTCTCGGCGGACTTCATCGCCGCGAAGTAGTGGGGCAGGTTGCCGACGTCGGAGAGGTAGTCGAAGAGCCGGTCGGGGGTCGCCCGGACGGTGGTGCTGCGCTCGAAGTCCGCCATGGGGCAGGGGTACCCCCGTTCGGCGGTGGATCAACCGGCGCGGCGCGCTCCCGGGCCGGGCAGGGTGCGCAGCCGGGTGCCGGGCTCGACCAGGTGACCGGCGGCGCAGCGCACCTCGACGTGCACGGGCTCGCCGCACTCGGCGTGCTCGACCCGCATCGGCGGCCCGTCGGGACCGGCGAGATGCCGGTCGCCGTACTCCAGCATCGCGAGGATGACCGGCCGCAGGTCGCGCCCGGCCGGGGTCAGCCGGTACTCGTGGCGCTCCCGCCTGCCCGGCTCGCGGTAGGGCACGCGGTCGACGAGGCCGGCCTCGGTGAGCGTGGCCAGCCTGCGGGTGAGCACGTTGCGGGCGATGTGCAGGTGGTGGGCGAGGTCGTCGAAGCGGCGGATGCCGTTGAACAGGTCGCGCAGCACGAGCACGGTCCACGCGTCGCCCACGAGCGCCGCCGTGCGGGCGACGGAGCAGCGGCCGCTGTCCAGCTCCCGGAAGTCCATGCGACCAGCGTAACCCCGATGGGTTGCGGACGGAAACGCAGCGCTCTACGCTGCGTCTCTTATGAGAACCCAGCGCCCCGGCGTCGTCCTGGCCGTGACCTCGCTCGCGGTGTTCCTGGTGTTCCTCGACGTCACGATCGTCAACATCGCGTTCCCCGCGATCACCGCCGACTTCCCCGGCGTCTCGCTCGCCGGCCTGTCCTGGGTGTTCACCGCCTACAACGTCGTGTTCGCGGCGCTGCTCATCCCGGCCGGCCGGCTCGCCGACGCCCGGGGCAGGCGGCGGGTGTTCGGCGCCGGGCTCGTGCTGTTCGGCGTCGCGTCCGCGGCCTGCGCCCTGGCCCCGGACGCCGGCACGCTCGTGGCCGCGCGTGCCGTGCAGGCGGTGGCGGCCGCGCTGCTCGCGCCGTCGTCGCTGGCCCTGCTGCTGCCCGCGTTCCCGCCCGAGCGGCGCGGCGCCGCCGTCGGGCTGTGGGGCGCCACCGGGGGCATCGCCGCCGCGACCGGCCCCGCCCTGGGCGGCGTGCTCGTCGACGCGTTCGGCTGGCGGGCGGTGTTCCTCGTGAACGTGCCGATCGTGCTGGTCACGCTCGTGGTGGGGCGGCTGGTGCTGACCGAGTCCCGGGACCCGGACGCCCGCCTGCCCGACCTGCTCGGCGTGCTCCTGCTCGGCGGGGGTGTGGCGCTGCTGTCGCTGGGCATCGTGGCCGGGGAGGACGGCGGCTGGCTCGACGCGGCCGGGCCGCTGGCCGGCGGGGTGGCGCTGCTCGTCCTGTTCGGCCTGCGCAGCCGCCGGGTGGAGCGCCCGCTGGTGGAGCCGGCCCTGTTCGCGCTGCGCTCGTTCACCGGGTCCGTCGCCGGCTACCTGGTGTTCTCCGCGGCGTTCTACGCGCTGCTGCTGGGCAACATCCTGTTCCTCACCGACGTCTGGCGCTACGACGTGCTCACCGCGGGGCTGGCCGTCACGCCCGGGCCGGTGATGGCCGCCCTGGCCTCACCGGTGGCCGGGCGCGTCGCCGACCGGTACGGCCCGCGGGCCGCGATCGTCGCCGGCGCGACGCTGTTCACGGCCGGCTGCGTGCTGTTCGCGCTCCGGATCGGCGACGACCCCGCCTGGCTGGCGACGTTCCTGCCCGCGACGCTGCTCACCGGTCTCGGCGTCGGGGCCGTCTACGCCGGGCTCGGGGCCGCCGCCGTGTCCGAGCTCCCGCCCACCCGCTTCGCCACCGGCAGCGCCGTCGGCACCTGCGCCCGCCAGATCGGGGCGGTGCTCGGCATCGCGCTGCTGCTGTCCGGGCTCGCCGCCGCCGGGCCCGCGCCGGCCGCGTTCCACGCGGCGTGGGCCCTCATGGCCGCCGGTGGCGTCGCCACCGCGCTCTGCGGCGCCGCCGTCGGCGCCCGCTCCCGACCCGTCCCCCAGGAGGCGACCGCATGACCACGACACCCGACGCCCGGCCCGCCCTGCGCGAGCGCACCCACGCCTGGGGCGACCCGCGGGCGACCGCGGCGGCGGCCCGGGAGTCCGACGGACTGACGTTCCTGCGCCGGATGGCCGCGGGGGAGTTCCCGGCCGCCCCGATCGCCGGCACCCTCGGTTTCACGATCCTGGAGGCGGAGCACGGGCGCGTGGTGTTCGGGCTCGAGCCCGACGAGTTCCACTTCAACCCGATCGGCTCGGTGCACGGCGGGGTGTTCGCCACGCTGCTCGACTCGGCCGCGGGGTGCGCCGTGCACAGCACGCTGCCGGCCGGCACGGCCTACACCAGCCTGGACCTGTCGGTGAAGTTCCTGCGCGGCCTGGGCGTCGACTCCGGGCCGGTGCGCTGCGAGGGGCTGGTCGTGCACCTGGGCGGGCGGACGGCGCTGGCCGAGGCCCGGCTGACCGACGGTGCGGGGCGGCTGTGCGCCCACGCCACGAGCAGCTGCCTGCTGTTCCGGCCGGCGGCGGCGTGACCGCTCCCGGGGTTGCAGCAAAGCCACTTTCATGCAACCTCGTTGCGTGAAAGTGGCTTTGCTGCAACGGGGGCGGGGGCGGGGGGCGTCAGGCCGGGACCGGGACCCGGTCGGGGAGCGGGGCCGCGTCCGGGGTGCGGGCGGCGATGACCGTCGCCACGACTGCCGCGCCCGCCGCGGCGAGGAAGATCGCGGTGTAGGCGGTGCCGGTCGGCAGCTCGACGCCGTCGACCCGCGCCGTCAGCCCGCTCGCCACCGCCGCGACGACGGCGCTGCACGAGGACGTCCCGAGCATGCGCATGAGCGTGTTGAGGCTGTTGGCCGCCGCGGTCTCGGTGCGCGGCACCGCGTCCATGATCAGCAGCGGCAGGGCCGAGTAGGCCAGCGCGGCCCCGATCGCGGTGAGCGCGGACGCCATCATGATCATCGGCAGGGCGGCCGGGAGGGTGGCGACCCAGAGGTTGCCGGCGGCGAGGACCGTGGTGCCGGCGATGAGCGTCGAGCGCGCGCCGAACCGCGCCGACAGCCGGGCCGAGACCGGCGAGAACACCGCCATCGCCCCGCCGATCGGCAGCATCGCCAGGCCCGCGGCCATGAGCGGCAGGCCGAAGCCGTACCCCGTGGCGACGGGCGCCTGCAGCACCTGCGTGGTGACGAGGAACCCGGCGAACATCGCGAAGCCGATGAGGATCGAGGCGATGTTCGTCCACAGCACGGCCGGGCGCGCGGAGACCCGCAGGTCCACCAGCGGCGAGGGCACGCGCAGCTCGTGGCGGCCCCACACGGCGAACAGCACGGCGGCACCGGCCAGCAGGCCGAGCACCGCGCCGCTCGTCCAGCCCCACTCGCTGCCCTTGGTGATCGCGAGCAGCAGGCAGACCAGCGCCCCGGCCAGGCCGACGGCGCCGAGCGCGTCGAACCGGCCCGGCGAACGCGTCGGCGACTCGGGGACGACGGAGCGCACGAGGGCGAGCTGCACCAGCCCGATGACGGTGGCGCCGACGAACAGCCACCGCCAGCTCGTCTGCTGGGCGACGAAGCCGGTCAGCGGCAGCCCGATCGCCCCGCCGATGCCCAGCGAGGAGCTCATGAGCGCGATCCCGCTGCCCACCCGGCCCGCGGGCAGGACGTCGCGCATGACGCTGATCCCCAGCGCGATCACGCCCAGCGAGGCGCCCTGCAGCACGCGCGAGGCGATGAGCACCTCCACGTTCGGGGCGGCGGCGCCCATCGCGGACCCGACCGTCACCGTCGCCAGGGCCGCGACGAGCAGCCGCCGCTTGCCGTACATGTCGCCGAGCCGCCCGAGCACCGGCGCGCAGACCGCCCCGGCCACGAGGGTGGCCGTGACCAGCCAGGCGACGGTGGTCGGCGAGGCGTCGAGCAGGCGCGGGAACTGCGGCAGCAGCGGGACGACGAGGGTTTGCATGAGCGAGACGGCGAGCCCGCAGGACGCGAGCACGCCGATGACGAGCGCGGGACGGGCAGGCGGCACCTCCTCAGGTGACCACTGATGGTTGCCAAAGGCAACTTTTATTACTGTGACCTCGTGCGCACCCTCGACGGCGTCTCGGCCGAGTTCCTGGAGTTCTGGACCGAACGGCGGCTCTGCACGCTGGTCACGCTGCGGGCCGACGGCAGCCCGCACGTGGTGCCGGTCGGCGTCACGCTCGACCTCGACGCCGGGCTCGCCCGGGTGATCTGCAGCCGGGGGAGCGTCAAGGCCCGCAACGCCGCCCGGCGCGGGACGGCCGTCGTGTCGCAGGTCGACGGCAGGCGCTGGTCCACCCTGGAGGGCACGGCCGTGGTCCGGGAGGACCGCGCGTCGGTGGCCGAGGCCGAGCGGCGCTACGCCCTGCGCTACCGCGCCCCGCGCGAGAACCCGGAGCGGGTGGTGATCGAGATCGCGGTCGGCCGGGTGATGGGGTTGAGCTGAGCGGGGCCGGGCGGGCACACTGGGCCGGACTGAACCGGTCAAGAAACTCGACACCCGGGAGCCCCGTCGTGACCACGGCCCGTCCCGAGCCCGAGCACGGCGCCGACGTCGTCGCCCTCCCCCGGGCGCAGACCGCCCCCGACCTCGCCATCAGCACGCTCGGCCCCGCCCGCATCGACTCGCCGCTGGGGCACCTGCTCGACCACCGCAGCACGAGCGAGCACTACGTCGACGAGAACGACCTGGTGCTGTTCGACGACACCGTCGCCGGGATCGCCTCCCGCGGCGGCACGCTCGCCGACCTGCCCGGCATGGAGCCCTGCGGCCCGCGCCGCAAGATCTTCTTCGACCCGGCCAAGACCCGCGCCGCCATCGTCACCTGCGGCGGGCTGTGCCCCGGGCTCAACGACGTCATCGCCGGGCTGGTCCGCACGCTGACCTACCACTACCGGGTCCGGCGGGTCGTCGGCATCCGCAACGGCTACCAGGGCTTCGTCCCCTCCTACGGCCACGACGTCGTGGACCTCACGCCCGAGTCGGTCCGCGACATCGCCACCGACGGCGGCACCGTGCTGGGCACCTCCCGCGGCCACCAGGACGCCGACGAGATCGTCGACTGCCTGGAGCGGCTGCACGTCAACGTGCTGTTCGTCGTGGGCGGCGACGGCTCGATGCGCGGGGCCATGCGGATCGCGCGGACCGTCGCGGAGCGCGGGCTCTACATCTCCGTCGTCGGCATCCCGAAGACGATCGACAACGACATCCCCTACATCGACCAGAGCTTCGGCTTCCAGACCGCGTTCTCCCACGCCAGCGACGCCATCCGGGCCGCCCGCGTGGAGGCCACCTCGACGGCCAACGGCATCGGCCTGGTCAAGCTCATGGGCCGGCACTCGGGCTTCATCGCCTGCTACGCCGCGCTGGCCCGCAGCGGCGCGGACGTCGTGCTCATCCCCGAGGTGCCGTTCGGGCTGGACGGCGAGGGCGGGCTGCTGGCCCACCTGCGCCGCCGCGTCGAGGAGCGCGGGCACGCCGTCGTCGTCGTGGCCGAGGGCGCGGGGCAGGACCTGCTCGGCACCGCCGACGGCCACGACGCCTCGGGCAACTCGCGGCTGCAGGACATCGGCCCCTACCTGCGGCGCCGGATCGGCGACCACTTCGCCGACGCGGGCATCGAGACCTCGATCCGCTACATCGACCCCAGCTACGCGATCCGCAGCGTGCCGGCCAACCCCTACGACTCGGTCTACTGCGTGCGCCTGAGCCAGGCCGCGGTGCACGCGGCGATGAGCGGGCGGACGGAGATGGTGGTGGGCCGCTACCGGCGCCGGTTCGTGCACGTGCCGATGGCGGCCGCGGTGAGCAGGCGCAACCAGGTCGACCCGCACGGCGACCTGTGGACCGCCGTCCTGGAGTCCACGGGCCAGCCGATCCGCTTCGGCTGAGCGCCGGGCGGCCGACCGCGCAGACCCCGTGGTCACCGCGCAGGGCGCCGGCGGTCCGCGCGGTGCGCGTGGGCCTGCGACGTGCCCCGGACCGCGGAAGATCCGGACCGGGATACTGGCGGGGTGCGCGATCTCGCCGTCCGCTTCCTGGGGCACTCCACGGTGCGCATGGAGCTGGCCGGGCGGGTCGTGCTGACCGACCCCGTGCTGACCGGACGGGTCGGGCCGCTGCGCCGCGTCGGCGGCCCGGTCCCGGACGCGGAGCCCGTCGACCTGGTGCTGCTGTCGCACCTGCACGGCGACCACACCCACCTGCCGTCGCTGCGGATGCTCGACGGGGCGCGGGTCGTCGTGCCGCGCGGGGCGGGGGAGTGGCTGCGCCGCCGCGGGGTCACCCGGGTCGACGAGCTCGGCGTCGGCGAGGAGCTGGTGCACGACGGACTGCGGGTCACCGGCGTGGAGGCCGCGCACAGCGGGCACCGGTGGGGCCCGCGGTCGACCCGCGGCCCGCAGGCCCGCGCGATGGGCCACCTCCTGGAGGGCGACGGCACGTGCGTCTACGTCGCGGGCGACACCGACCTCTTCGACGGCATGGCCCGGCTGCCCCGCCCGGACCTCGCGCTGCTGCCGGTCTGGGGTTGGGGGCCCTCGCTCGGGCCGGGGCACCTCGACCCGGAGCGCGCGGCGCGGGCGGTGCACCGCATCCGGCCGCGCGTCGTCGTGCCGGTGCACTGGGGCACGCTCGCGCCCGCGGGCCTCGTCCGGGCCCCGGGCCGGGCCGGGGCCCGGATGCGCGACCGCCTGGTCGCCCCGCCGCGGGAGTTCGCGGCGGCGGTCACCGGGGAGACCCGGGTGGCGCTGACCGAGCCGGGCGCGGAGGTCGACCTGTGACCGGCGGGCTCGTCGGCGTGGACTGGACCGACCCCGCGTCGCTGGGCTACCCGGTCGTGTTCGGCGGGGTGCTGCTCGGGTCGATCGTGCCCGTCGTGCCGACCGGGGCGATCGTCAGCGCCGCGGCGGCGCTGGCCGTCACCGGGACGGGCGGGCCGGGCCGGCTGTCGCTGACCCTGGTGCTGCTCGTGTCCGTCGCCGGCGCCCTGATCGGCGACCTCGTCACGTTCGGCGCCGCGAAGCTCGGCAGCCCCGCCGCCGTCCGCCTGATCGCCAGGGGCCAGCCGCCCGAGCGGATCGAGGCGATGCGGGAGCGGTTCGCCCGCCGGGGGCTGCTGCTCGTGGTCGTCGGGCGGCTGGTGCCCGCCGGGCGCATTCCGGTGCTGCTCGCCGCGGGCGCCCTGGACCACCCGTGGCGCCGGCTCGTGCCGGCCGCGCTGCTCGCGTGCGTGCTGTGGGCGGTGGCCTACGCGCTGCTCGGCATCGTCAGCGGCGGGCTGTTCGACTCGCCGCTGGTCGCGGTGCTCGTCGCCACGGCGCTGGTGTTCGCCGTCGCGGCGGCGGGCGCGCTGGTCTCCCGGCTGCGGAGCCGCACGTGAGCCCGCCGGAGGGCGCGGGCCGGATGCTGCGCGGCGGGCGCACCGTCCTGCGGGTGCTCGCGGTCTGGCTGCTGACGGCGGGCGCGCTGGTGCTGCTGGACCGGCTGCTCACCGGGTTCGCGATGGACGACTGGTGGCAGCCGACGGTGCTGGCGCTCGCGCTGGGCGTGCTGTCCGCGGTGGTGTGGCCGCTGATCCTGCGGGTCGCGCTGCCCGTGGCGCTCTACACCCTGGGCATCGCGTCCTACCTGGTGCTCGGCGGGGCGCTGCTGCTGGTCTCCTTCGCGATCCCGGGCGTCACGATCGTCAACCTGTCCACGGCGGTGGGCGTGGCCGTGGTGATGTCGCTCGTCGGTGCGCTCGTGTCCGGGCTGCTCGCGATCGACCAGGACGAGTGGTTCTACCGCCGCACCGCGCGCCGCCCCGGCGCCACGGAGGACACCGACGACCGCCCGCCCGGCGTCGTCTTCCTCCAGGTCGACGGGCTGGGCCACGACACGCTGCGCCGGGCGCTGCGCAGCGGGGAGATGCCGGTGTTCTCCCGCTGGCTGGCCGAGGGCAGCCACGCGCTGACGCACTGGAACACCGACTGGAGCTCGCAGACCGGGGCCGGGGTGTGCGGCATCCTGCACGGCGACAGCTCCGACATCCTCGGCTTCCGCTGGTACGAGAAGGACACCGACCACGTCATGGCGTGCTCCAGCCCGGAGGACGCCGCGGAGATCGAGCGCCGGCACTCGAACGGGCGCGGCCTGCTCGCGGTGGACGGCGCCGGGCGCGGCAACCTGTTCACCGGCGACGCCCCGCACGTCAGCCTGACGATGAGCGCGGTGCCGCTGCTGGCCGGGCTCGGCCGGCGCGGGGGCAGCGAGTACACCGGCTACTTCGCCTACTTCGCGAGCCCGGCGAACACGCTGCGCACGCTCGGCTCGGCGCTGGCCGAGATCGTCCGCGAGCTGTCCGCGTCGATCCACCAGCGGCGCCGCCGGGTGCACCCGCGCGTCAACCGCGGGCTGTGGTTCCCGTTCGTCCGGGCCGGCACCAACGTCATCGCCCGGGACGTCGTCGTCTCCGCGGTCATCGAGGACATGCTCGACGGTCGCGCCGCCGTGTACGCCGACTTCCTGGGCTACGACGAGGTGGCGCACTACTCGGGCGTCGAGCGCTGGGACGCCCTCGCCGTGCTCCGCGACATCGACGTCCACATCGGCCGCATCCACCGCGCCACCCAGCTCGCCCCGCGCCGCTACCTCGTCGTCGCGCTGTCCGACCACGGGCAGACCCAGGGGTGGGCGTTCGCGGACCGGTTCGGCGAGTCGGTCGAGCAGCTGGTCGGGCGGCTGTGCGGGGACCCCTCGCCCTCGCCCGCGGCGCGCGGCCGCTCCGAGAAGGGCTGGCAGGCCGGCGCGGTGCTGGCCGAGGCGTCCGCGGGCGGCGGGTTCGTGGCGCGGCGGCTGCGCGACCGGGTCGAGCGCGCCCGGGCGGTCGAGGACCGGGACGTGGCGCAGCCGGGACTGCGCGACCGGGTGCGCCGGACCGTCGGCGCGGTCGTGGGCCGGGACGCGCCGGACCCTGCCGGGGACGCCGTGAGCACGGACGATCCGGCCCGGGACGCCGTACTCCCCGCCCGCGACGGCGACCGGGGCGCGGCGGTCGCGCGGGCCGCCGCCGGGCCGGGCGTCCTGGTGGGGGAGGCGCACGGCGGCGACGGGCCCGCGGAGGCGAGCGGCGTGGCGCGGGTGGCGCCGGGCGTCGCGGCCGTCGCGTCCGGGCACATGGCGATGGTGTCGTTCCCGGACCGGCCCGGCCGCGTCGTGATGGAGACGATCGAGCGCGAGTACCCCGAGCTGCTGCCCGGCCTGGTCGACCACCCCGGCATCGGGTTCGTGCTCGTGCGCAGCGCCGAGCTCGGCCCCGTCGTGCTCGGCCGCGACGGGCTGCACCGGCTGGAGACCGGCATCGTCGTCGGCGTCGACCCGCTGGCCGCGTACGGCCCGCACGCGCCCGGGCTGGTGCGCCGCGTCGACGGGTTCGCGAACTGCTGCGACATCATGATCAACAGTGCGTTCGACCCGGCGACCGAGGAGGCGTCGCCGTTCGAGCCGCACGTCGGCAGCCACGGCGGGCTGGGCGGGCCGCAGTCGCGGGGATTCCTGCTGCACCCGGTGGAGCTGCCCGCGCCCGAGGCGGTCCTGAGCGGCGAGATCGTCGGCTCCGAGGCGCTGCACCGGGTGCTGCGGGCCTGGCTGACCCACCTCGGCCACCCCGAGCCGACGGGGTGATCGTCCCGATCGGGACACCGCCGCCGCCCGTGGCGCCCCCGTCCCGGTCGCGACGATCGACCGGGAGCGGCGTCACGCCTCCGACCGGGCGTGGATCACCGGGAGCAGGACCCGGTCGACCAGGGTCTCGACGAAGTCGTCCTCGGGGTCGTCGTCGGGATCGGCGGGGTCGTCGTCGGGGTCGAGGAGCAGGTGCTGCAGCGTCATCCCGCGGGTGACGTCGGCGACGAGCATCGGGTCCACCGCGGTGACCTCGCCCCGCTCGACGGCCCTGGCCAGGATCACCTTGGTCAGCCGGGCCTCCTGGGAGCGCAGCAGTTCCAGGGCCAGTGCCCCGAGCTCCCCGTGCACGGCCGCGGCGGCGAGCAGGCCGCGGGTCAGGGCGGGGGCGGTGGCGCCGCTGCGGCGAAGGTTGGCGATCAGGTCGCCGCGCAGGCTGCCGGTGTCGACGAGGTCGCCGGGGTCGACGGCCGTGCGCGCGACGGCCCTGGCCAGTGCGGCCGTCATCAGCTCCTCCTTGCCCGACCAGCGGCGGTAGACCGTCTTGGCGCTGGCGTGGGCGCGCTGGTGCACGGCGCTGACCGTCAGCCGGTCGTAGCCGACCTCGGCGAGGACCTCCAGCGCGGCGTCGAGGATCGCGGCCTCGCGCCCGGGATCGGGCGGGCGCCCCGGTCTGCGGTCCACGTCACCCATCATGCCAGGAACAAGAAACGACACACGCTCGTTTCCCAATGCAGACTGCCGTTGAAGGAGGAGCTGTGGACGTGTCCGCCCTGGTGTGGGGCCTGACGATCGCCGGGATCGTCGGGTTGCTGCTGTTCGACTTCGTGTTCCACGTCCGCAAGGCGCACATCCCGACCCTCCGCGAGGCGGCGATCTGGTCGGCGATCTACGTCGGCCTGGCCGTCGTCTTCGGCATCGGGTTGTGGCTGTTCGGCGGCGCGACGATGGGCACGGAGTACTTCGCCGGCTACGTCACCGAGAAGGCGCTGTCCGTCGACAACCTCTTCGTGTTCCTCGTGATCATGGCGAGCTTCAAGGTGCCGCGCGCCGACCAGCAGAAGGTGCTGCTGTTCGGCATCGTCTTCGCGCTCATCGCCCGCAGCGCGTTCATCTTCGCCGGCGTCGCCCTGATCAACCTGTTCAGCTGGGTCTTCTACGTCTTCGGCGCCATCCTGCTCTGGACCGCGTTCAGCCTGGTCCGCGGCGGCGACGAGGACGACGAGGCCGACAACTTCGTGATCCGCTTCGCGCGCCGGTACCTGCGCACGTCCGAGCACTACGACGGCGACAAGCTGTTCACGATCGAGAACGGCAAGCGCGTCATCACCCCGATGCTGCTGGTGATGATCGCGATCGGCGGCACCGACCTGCTGTTCGCCCTCGACTCCATCCCGGCGATCTTCGGCCTGACGACCGACCCCTACATCGTCTTCACGGCCACCGCGTTCTCGCTGATGGGCCTGCGCCAGCTGTTCTTCCTCATCGACGGCCTGCTCGACCGGCTGGTGTACCTGTCCTACGGTCTCGCCACGATCCTCGGCTTCATCGGCGTCAAGCTCGTGCTGCACGCCCTGCACGAGAACGCCCTGCCGTTCGTCAACGGCGGGCAGCCGGTGCCGGTGTACGAGATCAGCACCGGCCTCTCGCTGGCCGTCATCGTCGGGGTGCTGGCCATCACGGTGGTCGCCTCGCTGGTCAGCCCGGCGGGCAAGGCCAAGACCGTGGAGACGACCGTGCGCAAGCACGCGAAGAACGCCGTCGACCCGGAGCTCGACGAGAAGGCCCGCGCGGAGAGCTTCCGCTCGCTCGTGGCGGCGCAGGAGCGCATCGACGGCCTGCCCGCCGAGCGCGCCACGGCGATCCGCGAGGACGCCGAGCTCGCCGAGCTCGTGGAGGCGGCCCGGCGGGAGCACGCCCCGGCGCACTGACGCGTACCGATCCCGCCACTGATCCACCGCACCCCCTCGTCCGGGCGCTACCGTGTCGCCCGGACGAGGGGGTGCTCGCGTGGAGCTGGAGATCGTGGTCGCGGGCCGGCGGGTGCCGGTGCCGGCGGGCCGGCCGTTCGTCATCGGCCGCGGCCCCTCCGCCGACCTGGACCTGCCGGGTGCGCACGTCTCGCGCACCCACCTCGTGGTCGAGCCCGCGCCCACCGGCTGGACGCTCACCGACCACTCCCGGTTCGGCAGCTGGGCGCACGGCAGGCGGATCAGCACGCTGCCGCTGACCGGCCCGACCACCGTGCAGCTCGGGTCACCGCCCGAGGTCACGGTGCTGGAGTTCCGGCCGGCCGGGTACGCGCCCGGCTCGATGCCGCCCGGCTCGATCCCACCGGGTCAGTTCCCGCCCGTCCCCGGGCCGGGGTCGGCCCCGTCGGTCGCCGTGCCGCGCGGGCCGGGGGTGAGCCCGCCCGCGCCCGTCCCGCTGGGGCACACGCCGCGCGGCGGCGTGCTCGCGCGCCAGGGCGGCGGCGCCACGCAGATGTACGACCTGGGCCGGGCGCCCGCCGCCCGGATCACCGTGGGCCGCCTCCCCGACAACGACGTGCCCCTCGACGACCTGCTGGTCTCCCGGCGCCACGCCGAGCTGCGGCGCGACGCGTCGGGCTGGCGGATCACCGACCTGGGCACCGGCAACGGCACGTTCGTCAACGGCGTGCGGGTGCAGAGCGCGCCGGTCGGGCCGCGCGACGTCATCGGCATCGGGCACGCGCTGCTGCAGCTGCAGGGCGACCGGCTCGTCACGGCCGTCGACACCGGCGACGTGGCGTACGAGGTGCGCGACATCTCGGTGCACACCGCCGAGGGCAAGCAGCTGCTGCGCGACGTCGGATTCGCGCTGCCCGGCAAGAGCCTGCTCGCCGTCGTCGGGCCCAGCGGCGCGGGCAAGTCGACGCTGCTGCGGGCGCTGACCGGCAGCAGGCCCGCCGACGTCGGCGACGTCCGCTACGCGGGCCGCGACCTCTACACCGAGTACGACGAGCTGCGGCACCGGATCGGCCTGGTGCCCCAGGACGACGTGCTGCACCCGCAGCTCACGGTCCTGCGCGCGCTGCGCTACGCCGCCCGGCTGCGCTTCCCCGCCGACGTGCCGCGGGCCGACCGCGAGCGGCGCATCGCCGAGGTGCTGCACGAGCTCGGCCTGACCAACCAGGCCCACCAGCGGATCGACACGCTCTCGGGCGGGCAGCGCAAGCGCACGTCCGTGGCGCTGGAGCTGCTCACCAAGCCGACGCTGCTGTTCCTCGACGAGCCGACCTCGGGGCTGGACCCGGGCCTGGACAAGTCGGTGATGCAGACGCTGCGCACGCTGGCCGACGACGGGCGCACGGTCGTGGTCGTCACGCACAGCGTCGCCAACCTCGACCAGTGCGACCGGCTGCTCGTGCTCGCCCCCGGCGGGCACGTCGCCTACTTCGGGCCGCCCGGGGAGGCGCTGGCCTACTTCGGGCAGCCCGACTTCGCCGAGATGTTCCTGCTGCTCGACCGGGTGCCGGGGGAGCAGCTGGGCAGGCGGTTCCGCGAGTCGCAGCAGCACCAGCGCTACGTCGCCTCGACCACCGGGCGGATGCCCCCGGTCTCCGACCGCTCGGCGCCGGGGGTGGCGCCGCCGCAGCAGCGGTTCGGCACCCAGCTCGCGGTGCTCTGCCGGCGCTACCTGTCGGTGATCGCGGCGGACAAGCAGTACGCGGTCTTCCTGGCCGCGCTGCCGCTGCTGCTCTCGGTGCTGGCCCGGCTCGTCCCGGGCGACTCCGGGCTGTCGGTCTCCGGCGCGCTGTCGGCCCAGGACGTCCAGCCGCTGCAGCTGATGCTCGTCCTCATCGTCGGCGGCTCGCTGGTGGGGCTGGCGGCCGCGATCCGGGAGCTGGTCAAGGAACGCGCGGTCTACGTGCGCGAACGCGCGATCGGCCTGTCGTCGTCGGCGTACCTGCTGTCCAAGCTGCTCGTGCTCGGCGTGCTGTGCGGGATCCAGGCCGTCGTGTTCACCCTGGTGTCGCTGCTGGGCCGGGACGCGCCGGACGAGGCCCTGCTGCTCCCGTCGCCGATGGCGGAGGTCGTGCTCGCCGTCGTCGCCGTGACGCTGGCGTCGATGGTGGTGGGGCTGCTCATCTCGGCACTGGTGGACAACGCCGACCGGGCCATGCCGCTGCTGGTCCTCGTGCTGATGGTCCAGCTCGTCGTGTCCGGCGGGATCTTCCCCGTGCACGACCGCGTGGTCCTGGAGCAGCTGGCCTGGCTGGTGCCCTCGCGCTGGGCGTTCGCGATGGGCGCCTCGACGGTGGACATGAACGCGCTGCGCGGCGAGGCCGACCCGCTCTGGGAGCACAGCGCGGGCATCTGGGTGCTCGACGCGTCCGTGCTCGTCGTCATCACCGCGGTGCTCGTGGTCGGCACGTCCGTGCTGCTGCGCCGCCTCGACCCGATCCGCGCCCGCCGCTGACGCGCCCCGCCCGACCCGGGCCGGTCAGCGCAGCGCGGTGGCGGTGAAGGTCCGGGTGGGGGCGACGATCTCGTCCTGCGCCGGGACGAGCGCGATCTCGCGGCGGCCGGCCTCGTGGGTCGCGGCCAGCACGGCGAAGACGCTCGAGGCCGTCCGCTCCAGGGCCACGCGGGTGCCGTCGGTGAGGGAGTGGGCGAGGAACAGCGCCGCGGTGAGGTCGCCCGCGCCGTTGACCGAGAGCGGCAGCAGCGGTGTGCGCACCGACCAGGCGCCCTCGTCGTCCACCGCGACCATCTCGATCGCGTCGTCGGGCGTGGCGTCGGTGCGCACGCTGGTGACGAGCACCCGCCGCGGGCCCGTCGCGCGGACGGCGTCGACGGCGGCGAGCAGGTCGGGCACCGTGCCGACCGGGGAGCCGACGAGGAACTCCAGCTCGAACTGGTTGGGCGTGACGACGTCCGCGGCCGGGACGACGCGGTCGCGCATGAACTCCGGGATGCCGGGCCGCACGAAGAACCCGCGCCCGACGTCGCCCATCACCGGGTCGCAGCAGTAGACCGCGGCCGGGTTGGCCGCCTTCACCTGCGCGACGGCGTCGAGGACGACCTCGCCGACGGTCTCCGCGCCCTGGTAGCCCGAGAGCACGGCGTCGCAGGTGGGGAACACGCCGCGCTCGCCGACGCCGCGGATGACGTCGGCGACGTCGGACGGGGCGAGCAGCGGGCCGCGCCACTCGCCGTAGCCGGTGTGGTTGGAGAAGTGGACGGTGAGCACCGGCCAGACCTCGTGGCCCAGGCGCTGCAGCGGGAACACCGCGGCGCTGTTGCCCACGTGCCCGTAGGCGACCGACGACTGGACCGACAGGATCTGCACCCGGGCAGCGTAGTGACCGCCGTCCGGGCCCCGCCGACGCGCCGAAGCCGCGGCACGACGTGCCGCGGCTCCGGGTCCTGCGCCGGGTGGTCCTAGTTGCCGCCGCCGAACGGGTTCTGCCCGAAGGGCAGCCCGCCGAACGGGCTGGGCACCTGCTGGGTGGTGCCGCCGCTGCTGGTGGAGGCGGCCTGGTCGGTGACGCTGCCCAGCGTCACCTCCAGCGTGCGCCCGTCGGCGAGCGTGAGCGTCACGCGGTCGCCGGGGGTGCGGGCGCCGACGCGGGCGATGAGGTCGGCGAAGTCCTGCACCCGTGCGTCGTCGACGCGGGTGACGACGTCGCCCGCCGCCAGCCCGGCCGCGGCGGCCGGGGAGTCCGGCGTGACGGCCGCGACCTGCGCGCCCTCGCCCGAGCGGCCGGACGCGTCGCCCTGCACGCCGAGCACCGGCTTGGTGGCCGCGCCCGAGTCGAGGATCTCCTGCGCCACGCGCTTGGCCTGGTCGACCGGGATCGCGAAGCCCAGGCCGATGCTGCCGGTGCTCTGCCCGCCGCCCGTCGCGATGGCGGAGTTGATGCCGACGACCCGGCCGTTGAGGTCGACCAGCGGGCCGCCGGAGTTGCCCTGGTTGATCGGCGCGTCGGTCTGCAGGCCGTTGTAGACCACGGCCGCGCCGTCGTCGCCCTGCACCGTGACGGTGCGGTCGAACGCGCTGACGATGCCGGTGGTCACCGTGCCCGCGAGGCCCTGCGGCGAGCCGATCGCCACGACCTGCTGGCCGACCTGCACGTCACCGCTGTTGCCCAGCGTGGCCGGGGTCAGCCCGGAGACGCCTTGGACCTGCAGCACGGCGAGGTCGTAGCTCGGCGAGGTGCCGACGACGGTGGCCGGGTGCTGGGTGCCGTCGGCGAGGGTCACGGTGATCTCGCCGGTGCTGCCGGACACCACGTGGTTGTTGGTGAGCACCGCGCCGTCGGCGGAGAGGATCACGCCGCTGCCCTCGGCGGCGCCCTCGGCCAGCGTGACGCGGATGTCGACGGTGCTCGGCGTGGCCACCGCCGCGGCCCCGGCCACGGTGCCGGGCTCGGCGTTCGCGGCGGGGGAGGCGGGCACGGTCGTGAGCTGCGTGCCCGACGGGCCGTCGCCGAGCAGCGCGTACGCGCCGCCGAAGCCGGCGCCGCCGCCGACCAGGCCGGCGATCAGCGCCGCGGAGACGACCGCGGTCATCGTGCGGGGCCGGCGCGGCCGCTCGGGGCCCGGCGTCGGCGGCTGGTGCGGCGGCGGGCCGTAGGGCGGGTAGCCGCCCGTCGGGTGGGGGGAACCGGGGTGGGGGAAGGTGGCGGTGCCGGCACCGCTGTCCCGGTTCCGGCCACCGTGCTCGTCGCTCATGCCTCGAGCGTGCGCCCGGAGTCTGGGAGGCCCCTGAGACGTCGCTGGGAAATCGCCGGGAATCCCGCGGCGTCGGGCCGGGTCAGGCGGCCGGGGCCCGCCGACGGCGCTCGGTGACCAGCCACCAGGCCGGCCCGGCCAGCGCGATCCCGAGGCCGAGCGCGACCGTGCCGGCCCACCCGGCGAGCGGGTACACCGCGCCGATGGCCGCCGACGCCACCGCGCCGCCGAGGAACACCGCGACCATGTACGCGGTCGTGACGCGGCTGCGGGCCTGCGGCGCCCGGGCGTAGATCGTGCTCTGGTGGCTGATGTGCAGCATCTGCTGGGCCAGGTCGAGCAGCACGATGCCCACGACGAGGACGGCCAGCGACACCACCCCGGCCAGCACGGGGCCCAGCCCGAGCAGCCCCCAGCTCACCACGATCGCCGCGAGCCCCGCGGTGATCGTGGTGCCGGCCCGGCCCCGGTCGGCGAGGCGGCCCGCGACCGGCGCGGCGGCCGCCCCGGCCAGCCCGGCCAGGCCGAACAGCCCGATCACGGCCTCGCCGTAGCCGTAGGGCGGGGCGGAGAGCAGGAACGTCAGGCCCGTCCACAGCACGGTGAAGCCGCCGAAGCCGAGCGCGCCGAGCACCATCCGCTGCCGCAGCACCGGGTCGGTGCGCACCAGCGTCAGCACCGACCCCAGCAGCCGCGGGTAGGGCATCGACTCGGTCGGCGGCACGCGCGGCAACCGCACCCGCACCACCACGGCGAGCACGGCCATGAGCACCGCGGCGGCGCCGAACACCAGCCGCCAGCCGCCCAGTCCGGCCAGCCCGCCCGCGACGGTGCGCGCGGCGAGGATGCCGATGAGCAGCCCGCTCATCACCGTGCCGACGACGCGGCCGCGGGTCGCGTCCGGGGCGAGGGTCGCGGCGAGCGGCACGACCACCTGCGCGACGCCCGCCGTGAGCCCGACGGCGGCGACCGCCGCGAGCAGGGCCGGGAACGCGGGCGCCGCCGCGGCCGCGGCGAGGGCGACGGTGGTGCCGGCCAGGAGCACGGTCACCAGCCGGCGGCGCTCGAGCAGGTCGCCGAGCGGCACGAGCAGGGCCAGCGACACCGCGTAGCCCACCTGCGCGGCCGCCACCAGCAGCGCGGCCGTGCCGCCGGGGACGGCGAGGTCCGCGCCGATCGCGCTGAGCAGCGGCTGCGCGTAGTAGAGGGTCGCGACCGAGGCCCCCGCCACGACGGCGAGCACGAGCACGATCCCGCGGGTCAGCGCGGGCGCAGTCGTTGTCATTGGTAAGAAGCTACGCGAGGAGCTCCACGATCGTCGCGTTGGCGGTGCCGCCGCCCTCGCACATCGTCTGCAGGCCGTAGCGGATGCCGTTGTCGCGCATGTGGTGCACGAGCCGGGTCAGCAGCACCGTGCCCGACGCGCCCAGCGGGTGCCCGACGGCGATGGCGCCGCCGAGCGGGTTGAGGCGTGCCTCGTCGGCGCCGGTCTCGGCGAGCCACGCCAGCGGCACCGGCGCGAACGCCTCGTTGACCTCGAACGCACCGATGTCGCCGATCGACAGGCCCGACCGCTTGAGCACCTTCGCCGTCGCCGGGATCGGGCCGGTGAGCATCTTCAGCGGGTCCGCGCCGCTCACGGCCCCGGAGTGGTAGCGGGCGATCGGGGTCAGGCCCAGCTCCGCGGCCCGCTCCGGGGTGGCGACGAGCACGGCCGACGCGCCGTCGGAGATCTGGGAGGCGTTGCCGGCGTGGATCACGCCGTCGGGCCGGAAGGAGGGCTTCAGCGCGGCGAGCGTGTCCGCGGTGGTGCCGCGGCGCAGGCCCTCGTCGGCGGTGAGCCCGGCGACGGGGACGAGCTGGGCGTCGAACGCGCCGCGGTCGGCGGCCGCGGCCGCGAGCTCGTGGGACCGGGCCGCGTACTCGTCGAGCCGGCGCCGGGACAGGCCCCACGCGGCGGCGATCCGCTCTGCGCCGACGCCCTGGTTGAAGTCCTCGCCGGGGAACTCCCCGCCGGTCAGGTCGGCGGCGTAGCGCTCGCGCACCAGCGGGCCGTAGGGCCTGCCCAGGTCGCGGCCCGTGCCCAGCGGGACCCGGGTCATAGACTCCACCCCGCCCGCGACGACCAGGTCGTACTGCCCGGCCAGGACCATGCCGGCGGCGAAGTCGAACGCCGACTGGCTCGACCCGCACGCCCGGTTCACCGTCACCCCGGGCACCGACTCCGGCCAGCCGGCCGCCAGCACCGCGTACCGGCCGATCTGCGCGGCCTGGTCGCCGACCTGGTTGACGCAGCCCCACACGACGTCGTCCACCAGGACCGGGTCGATGCCGGTGCGCTCGGCGAGCGCGCGCAGGACGGTCGCGGAGAGGTCGACGGGATGGACGTCGGCGAGCGACCCCCGCCGCTTCCCGATCGGCGTGCGCACGGCCTCGACGATGACGGCCTCGGGCATGTGGGCTCCTTCACCTGGATCGGTCGGGTCCGTCGAGCGTAGGCTCGTCCGCGCGAAGGGGAGTAGCTCCCAATGTCGCGGTCGACACACTGGCGCCCCGGACGGGCGCCCGGCCGCGCGGCCCGAGCGCACGGGGCGAGCGAGACCTTCGGTCCGGTCCGGATCGAGGAGTGCTCGTGGACGCCTTCCTGCTCGCCCTCGGCGTGAGCGCCGCCGTCGTGTTCGTCGCCGAGCTCGGCGACAAGTCCCAGCTCATGGCGCTGGCCTTCGCCACCCGGTACCGCACCTGGCCCGTGCTGCTGGGCATCACGCTCGCCACCTCCGCGGTGCACCTGCTGTCGGTGGCCGTCGGCCACGGGCTCGGGTCCGCGCTGCCGACCGGCTGGATCTCCCTCGCCGGCGCGGTGATGTTCGTCGGCTTCGGGCTGTGGACGCTGCGCGGGGACTCCCTTGGCGACGCCGACGAGGCCCGCGCCCGGCGCGTCGCGCGCTCCGCCGTCGTCGCCGTGACGACGGCGTTCTTCCTCGCCGAGCTCGGCGACAAGACGATGCTGGCCACGATCACGCTCGCCACGCAGCACGGCTGGGCCGGGGTGTGGGTCGGCTCCACGGTCGGCATGGTCGCGGCCGACGCGCTCGCGATCGTCGTGGGTCGCCGGCTCGGGGCGCGGCTGCCCGAGCGGACGGTGGCCGTCGGCGCCGCGGTGCTGTTCTTCCTGTTCGGGGCCGGGCTGGGCGTCGAGGCCCTCGGCGAGCTGACGGGGGTGCCGGCCTGGACCGCGCTCGCCGCCGTGCTCGACCACCACGCCGCCGGCTGGGTCGCGCTCGGCCTGGGCCTCGCCGTCCTGCTGCTCGGGGCGGCGGGCCGTAGCCGTGCCCGGCTCGCCGGGCCGCGCACGGCCGCCGCGGTCGCCGTGTGGGCCACCCGCGGCCTCTACGCGGCCGCCACCGCGCTCGGCCTGGCCGCCCCGCTGCTCGTCGCCGCGGACGTCATCGACCCGATCGCGCTGTTCGACGACCCGGGCGTGGTCGTCGGCGGCGCCGGGCTCTCGCTGCTCGGCCTGGCCCTGCTGCTCGCCGCGCCGGCCCAGGCCGCCCGCTCCACCCCGGCGCTGGCCACCCGCGGCCTGCACCGCTGGGTCCGGCACCCCGCGCTGACCGGCACGGTGCTGGCCGTCGCCGGCACGATGGTGATGGTGCCGACGCTGATAGGCGTGCTGGCCGCGGTGCTGCTCGTCGTCGCCGTGCAGGTGCAGGTGCGCACGGTCCGGGAGCCGCGGCTGTCGGCGACCTACGGCCGGGCGTACGCGGAGTACGCCGCCCGCACGGGCCGCTTCCTGCCGAGGGTGCCCGAGCCGAGCCCGGGGCTCCCGCACCGCGAGCACGTGCGGGTGGGCTGAGTCCCCGCGCGTGTCCAGCCCGTGGGACGGCCGGTGGGACGGTGGATGGGACCGCGGGTCGCCGCCGTTGTCCCGGCATGACCTCCACGCTCGCGGACCTGCAGTCCGCATGGGACGCCTGGCACGCCGACCGCGAGGAGACGCTCCGCGCCCCGCACGGCTGGCTCAGCCTCACCGCCCTGCACTGGCTCACCCCCGAGCCGACCGGGATCGACGGCCTGCCCGGACGCTGGAGCGCCACCCCGGACGGCGTCGTGATCACCGCGTCGGCCGCGGACGGGCTGTTCGTGCGCGGCGTGCACGAGCCGCGCCCGGTCGACGGCACCGTCACGCTGCACCCGGTCGACGGGCTCCCCGGCTCGCTCGTCGAGGTCGGCGACCGGGTCGTGGAGATCGCCCGCCGCACCGACTCCCACGCCCTGCGGGTGCGTGACCCGCAGGCGCCGACCCGCACCGGGTTCACCGGCGTGCCCGCCTTCCCGGTGGAGTCCCGGTGGGTCGTCGACGCGCGGTTCACGCCCTACCCCGAGCCGCGGCGGATCACCGTCGACGCCGTGGTGGACGGGCTGCAGCACTTCCCGACCGCGCTCGGCGAGGTACGGTTCGCCCTCGACGGGCGCGAGCACGCGCTCGTCGCCCTGCAGGGCAAGGACGGCGGGCTCGTGCTCCACTTCCGCGACGCCACGTCCGGGGTGAGCACCTACCCGGGCGGGCGCTCGGTGCAGGTCGGCGAGCCGGACGCCGACGGCGGGCTCACCGTCGACCTCAACCGGCTGGTCAACCTGCCCTGCGCCTTCACCGACTTCGCGACCTGCCCGCTCCCGCCGGCCGGCAACGTGCTCGACGTGGCCGTGCCGGCGGGGGAGAAGCTGCCGGTGCGCTAGCTCCGGCTCCAGGCCCCGCCGGACAGCGCGTGCGACCGGGCGCGGAACCCGACCGTGCCCTCGACGATGCCGTGCACGAGCTCGGCGCGGTTGCGGCCCGAGGCCGGGACGGTCGGGCCCAGCGCCCGCGCGAGCTGGCGCAGCACCGGGACGGTGAACCGGCGCGCCTCGAGGTAGCTGCGCACCTCGTCGGGCGTGGTCATGGCCCGGATCGTGGCGACGTCGACCCCGTCGGCGCCCTCGGGCAGCACCGCCTGGGGGCGGGACGCCGGGCGGGCGGCGGGCCGGTGCGCGATCGCCCGGGCCGAGGTGGTCGTGGCGACCGCGGTGCCGTCGGCGGTGCCGGTGGCGTCGGGGGTGTAGACGAGCCGGCCGCGGCCCTCGGCGAGGGCGCGCAGCTGCTCGTCGGGCAGGGTGGCCAACAGGTCCGCCACCGCGCGCAGCGCGGCGTCGGACAGGTCGGGCCGGGCCGTTGCGGTCATGCCGCCATGCCCGCGGCGCCGTCGAGGTGCGAGGACACCTCGGAGACGAACTCGCGAAGCTCCCGGGTCTGGGCCCGGCCGGTGCCGCCGAGGATCACCGGCACGCCGTACTCCGGGGCCGGCCCGTAGACGGCCTTGCTGTCGCGGATGGTCGTGCTGAGCGGCATGACGCCGCCCGCGGCCACCCGGCTCATGACGCTGCGCTGCGCCTCGATCGGCTCGTCGTTGTGCAGCTGCACCATCGTGAAGACGACGGCGGCCGGCGGGCGGCTGATCCGCTCGTCCTCCGCGCAGCGGACGTTGAACTCCTCGACGAACTCCGCGATCTTCAGCCCGAGCGAGTCGATGCCGTTCGTGGACAGGTAGTCCGGCTTCGTCGGGATGAGCAGCAGGTCGCTGGCGGCCACCGCGTTGCGGGCGACGAGCCCGAAGTTGGGGGCGCAGTCGATCAGCGCGATGTCGTAGCCGGAGAAGGCCTCGTGCTGCAGCGCGACACGCAGCCTGTTGTGCAGCAGGGTGAACCCCGCCTCGTCGTGCATGAGCTGCGCGGCCAGCGTCGTGTCGACGTCGGACAGGTCGCGGTGCGCGGCGATGAGGTCGAGCCTGCCCGTGGAGCGGGCGAGCTTCTCCCGGACCCGGCGGGGCGTGGAGATCAGGCCGGCGGGCGACTGCAGCGCCCCGCCGGTGTCGAGCCCGTCGAACCAGTGCTTGATGGTCCGCGCGGGCAGCAGCTCGGCCGCCCACTCCGGGGGCGTGAAGAACGAGACCGTCAGGCTGGCCTGGGAATCGAGGTCGAGGAGGAGCACCCGTTTCCCGCGGGCAGCGAGGCCCGCTCCGAGGTTGGCGGTGAGCGTCGTCTTGCCGACGCCGCCCTTGTGATTGATGATCGAGACGACCTGCACGACTCTCCTCCCGCGGTGACGCCGCGCTACCTTCCCATACGCGCGGTGAACGACTCTTTCGGGTAGTCGGTCACGCTCGGTTTCGTCACATCGGCCGCACTCGCGGCCGTGCCGCCGCCGTCCGGGTGACCCTGCCGCCGCCCGCGTGCACCCCACGTCAGCGCAGGTCGCCGGGGCCACCGGCGTGCCGCGCCCGCCACCGTAGGGTGCGGCCATGGCGCCCTCGATGGACTCCCTCGCCGACGACCTCACCGCCGAGACCGCGGTGCTCCGCGCCCTGCTGGTCGACCTCGACGACGCCGGCTGGGACGCCCCGACGCCCGCCGCGGGCTGGGCCGTGCGCGACCAGGTC
>JAPLAT010000293.1 GCA_026393175.1 Pseudonocardiales bacterium | reverse complement strand
GCGGGTCAGCCCTCCTGGTAGGCGCGCCAGCTCGCCAGGGCGGAGATGTCGGTGAGCTCGGGGTGGGCGGGGTAGGTGCGGCGCAGGACCATCGCGAGCGCGCCGGTGCCGTCGGCCAGCTCGATCACGCCGAGCTCCAGTCCCTCGGGCTCGCCGGGGAGCAGGACCTCGCGCAGCTGCTCGTAGGACAGCTCGTAGACCTCCCCGACCACCGCGGCACCCCCGGCGCCGACGTCCTCCAGCGCGGGGTAGCGGCCGCCGACGGCGTGGAAGCGGTACCGGGGGGCCGTGGTGGTGCGGGCGACCGGCTCGGCGCCGCCGACGAGGTGGTGGTCCGCGCCACCGCTCATGGCGGTGCCGTTGAGGAACATCCGGGGCATCGGTCAGCCCGCCTTCGCGATGAGGGAACGGTGGACGGCGACGCACTCGCGGGCGATCGCCGCGGTGTCGACGGTGACGACCCGGCCGCGGTCGACGACGGTGCACCCGTCGACGACGAGCCGCTCCAGGGGCGGGGGCGCGCCGAGCACGAGCGCGGCCACCGGGTCGGCGACGTCGGCGTGCGGCAGGCCGTCGATCCGCCACAGCGCCAGGTCGGCGAGCTTGCCCGGCTCGATCGAGCCGATCTCGGCCTCCCGGCCCAGCACCGCGGCGCCGCCCATCGTCGCGAGCTCGACGGCGTCGCGCACCGACAGCGCCGTGGGCCCGCCCACGGCGCGGGCGAAGAGCACGGCGTGCCGGGCCTCCTCCAGCAGCGACCCGGCCTCGTTGCTCGCCGCGCCGTCCACCCCCAGCCCGACGCGGGCGCCGGCGTCGCGCAGGTCCCGGGTGCGCGCGATCCCGGCCCCCAGCCGCGCGTTCGACGACGGGCAGTGCGCGACCCCGGTGCGGGTGGCGCCGACCGTCGCGACCGCGTCGTCGGCGAGGTGGATGCCGTGGGCGAACCAGACGTCCGGCCCGGTCCAGCCCAGGCCGGCGACGTACTCCAGCGGGGAGCAGCCGAACCGCTCGCGGCAGAAGGCGTCCTCGTCGTGGGTCTCGGCGAGGTGGGTGTGCAGGTGCACGCCCAGCTCGCGGGCCAGCTCGGCGGACAGGCGCATGAGGTCCCCGGTCACCGAGAACGGCGAGCACGGGGCGAGCGCGACGCGCAGCATGGCGCCGGGCGCCGGGTCGTGCCAGCGGGCGACGGCCTCGGCCGACGCGGCAAGGATCGCGTCGGTGCCCTCGACGACGTGGTCGGGCGGCAGGCCGCCGTCGCTGCGGCCCAGGTCCATCGACCCGCGGGTGGCGTGGAAGCGCAGGCCGACGTCGGCGGCGGCGCGGATCTCGGCGCCGAGGACGTCGCCGCCCTCGCGGGGGAAGACGTAGTGGTGGTCGGAGCTGGTGGTGCACCCGGTGAGCGCCAGCTGGGCGAGCGCCCCCGACGCCCCGGTGTGCACGGCGTGCTCGTCGATGCCCGCCCACACCGGGTAGAGCGTGGTGAGCCACTCGAACAGCGTCGCGTCGACGGCCAGGCCGCGGGTGACCCACTGGTAGAGGTGGTCGTGGGTGTTGACGAACCCCGGGGTCAGCAGGCAGCCGCGGCCGTCGACGACCTCGTGGTCGCCGCGCCCGTCCCGCGGCACCGGCCCGGCGCCGACGGCGGTGATCCGGTTGCCGTCGACCACGACGTGCCCGTCCGGGATCTCCGCACCGGTGACGGTGACGACGTGCGCGCCCTGGACGATCACCGGTGACCGCCCGTCGCGGTCAGGGCACGGACGGTGGGCGGGGAGGCGGACATACCGCCAGTAGAGCGCATCGGTGGAGCGGCGGCGTGTCACGGGGGTGACGAACGGGTCCCGAAATCGCGGCTCGGGTGCCAGTAGGTGACCACTTCCTGCCAACCGGGATACCGTCGCGGGACATCGCTACGCCGAAGGGAGGACGCCGTGGGCCTCGTCGACTACGTCTCGGACAACCTGACGCAGCTGTCGTTCTACGCCCAGCAGCACTTCCTGCTGGTGCTCTACGCGGTCGGCCTCGCGAGCGCGATCGCGCTGCTCCTGGGACTGCTGCTGCACACCACGGACCTCACCCCGCCGTCCTGGTCGCGGCAGCTGCGCGCGGGCGGCCGGGAGGGCGCGCTGTTGCTGTCCTCGGCCGCGCTGACCGTGCCGTCGCTCGCGCTGTTCGGCCTGCTGCAGCCCGTGCTGGGGCTGGGCGTGGCGCCGTCGCTGACCGCCCTGACCCTCTACGGGATCTACCCGGTCCTGCGCAACACCGTCGCCGGCCTCTCCTCGGTGGACCCGGCGGTGCTGGACGCCGCCCGCGGGATGGGGCTCGGACCGGTGCGCCGGATGCTGCGCGTGCAGCTCCCGCTGGCCTGGCCGGTGATCGTCTCCGGCATCCGGGTCGCCACCCTCATCCTCATCGGCATCGCCGTCGTCGCGGCCACGGTGAGCGGCCCGGGCTTCGGGCAGCCGCTGTTCACCGGCCTGGGCAGGCTCGGCGCGGCCGAGTCGTTCGAGCAGGTGCTCGCCGGCACGCTCGGCTGCCTCGCCGTCGCCGCGGTGTTCGAGCTGATCTTCGCCGTCGTCGCCCGCTTCACCACCCCGAGGGGGATCCGTGTCTGACCCGGCCCGGCCGATGATCGCCCTCGAGGGGATCAGCAAGACCTACCCGGGGCAGGCCGCCCCGGCGGTGCAGCGGCTGGACATGGAGGTGCCCGAGGGCGCCATCGTCATGCTCATCGGCCCGTCGGGCTGCGGCAAGACCACCACGCTGAAGATGATGAACCGGCTGATCGAGCCGACCGAGGGCCGGATCCTGCTCGACGGCGAGGACGTCACCACCGTCGATCCGGACCGGCTGCGCCGCCGCATCGGCTACGTCATCCAGCAGGTGGGCCTGTTCCCGCACTTCACCATCGCCGACAACATCGCCGTCGTCCCGCGGATCCTGGGCTGGGAGCGCAAGCGGATCAGCGCCCGCGTCGACGAGCTGCTGCACCTGGTCGGCCTGGAGCCCGCGCAGTACCGCGACCGCCACCCGCGCCAGCTCTCCGGCGGGCAGCAGCAGCGCGTGGGCGTCGCCCGCGGGCTGGCCGCCGACCCGGCCGTGATGCTCATGGACGAGCCGTTCGGCGCGATCGACCCGATCACCCGCGAGCGGCTGCAGGACGAGTTCCTGGAGATCCAGCGCCAGGTCGCGAAGACGATCTGCTTCGTCACGCACGACCTCACCGAGGCCGTCAAGCTCGGCGACCGGATCGCGGTGTTCGGGCCCGGTGGTGTGCTGGAGCAGTACGGCTCGCCGGAGGAGGTGCTCAGCCGGCCGGCGAACGAGTTCGTCGCCGAGTTCGTGGGCAGCGGCGCGGCGGTGCGCCGGCTGTCGCTGCTCGAGCTGGGCCGCCTGGAGCTCGAACCCGTCACGGCCGACGACGGCGGAGCGGGCAACGGGCACCCGACCTACCGCGCCGACGCCGACGGCCGCGCCGTCGCGTGGGTGCACCTGCCCGGCTCCGACACCGTCCCGCCGCTGGTCACGGTGCCGCTGTCGGGCACCGTCTACGACGCCGTCGACGTCATGCTCGACGGCCGCGCCCCGCTCGTGGCCGTCGTGGACGACCAGGAGCGCCCGCAGGGCGCGCTGCGCTGGGACGCCCTGGTCGGCGAGCTGCCCACCAAGGCACGGCGCCGGTGACGGCGGCCACCGCGGCGACGCCTGCCCCCGCGACCACCCCCGTCGGCGCCGGCCCGGGCGCGCGCCTGTGGGCGACCCCGCTGATCGTCGTCGTCGGCCTCGCCCTGGTCGCCGCGTACCTGTCCACGCAGACCCTGGACAGCGTGGAGCGGCGCGCGATCAACGTCGAGACGATCACCGCCCGCCTGGGCGAGCACCTCTACCTCACCGGCGCCTCGACGCTCATCGTCATCGTGCTGGCCATCCCGCTCGGGATCTGGCTCAGTCGCCCGGCGCTGCGCCGGGTGCAGCCCGTCGTGCTCGGCCTGGGCGGGTTCCTGCAGGCCCTCCCCCCGTTCGGCGTGATCATCCTGCTGGCGTTCTCGCCGCTCGGGCTGGGCGCGAACGCCGCGATCGTCGCCCTGGTCGTCGCCTCGTTCCTGCCCGTGGTCACCAACACCGTCGTCGGGCTGCGCCAGGTCGACGCGGCCACCGTCGAGTCCGCCCGCGGCATGGGCATGTCCGCGGGGCAGACGCTGCGCCGGGTCGAGCTGCCGCTCGCGGTGCCGATCATGGTGGCCGGGGTGCGGGTGGCGCTCGTGCTCAACGTCGGCACCGCCACGCTGGCCACCTACATCGGCGCGGGCGGGCTCGGCAACATCATCGACGGCATGCTGCGGCTCGGCCGCCCCAACGCCACCCTG
>JAPLAT010000117.1 GCA_026393175.1 Pseudonocardiales bacterium | reverse complement strand
GAAGGGGATGTCCCAGTACCAGGCGCCGGTCGTCAGCGCGTGGTTCGCCTGCAGGACCGAGGTGCGGCAGCCCTCCTGGCCCGCGGGCTCGTAGAGGAACCCGCGCAGCGTGTAGGACGAGCCGGGCTCGAGCTGGTTGCTGACCTCGAAGTCGATCGGGGTGACGGTGACGTCGGCGTCGGAGACGGGGGCGCTGTAGTCGGACAGCGCCGGGTCGCCGGGCAGCGCGTCCTCGGGGAGGGCGGACGCGGAGCCGGCGAACACGGCGAGGGGGATCGCCGTGGCGCAGACGGTGAACGCGGCGGCTGCGAGGCGCAGCCGTCGTCGGGAGAGGGACACGTTGTACTCCGAACGGACGCGGGGAGCGTGGACGGATACACCATATGGAGTAATGGCCGTGGGACGCCGCTCGAGCGGTGACCATTCGGTAAACGGTTACTCACCGTCGGATCAGGTCGACTGTGAGCGAGCGTCCCGGAGGGCCGCCCGGCGGACCTTGCCCGTGTCGTCGCGCAGCGGGACGTCCACCCGCTCCCACGTGCCCGGCACCTTGTACCCGGCGAGCCGCCGCGCGACGTGCGCGCGCAGGTCCGCGTCGGGCACGTCGGCGGCGAGCTCGACGATCGCGTGCACGCGTTGGCCCAGGTCCTCGTCCGGCAGCCCGATCACGCAGCACGAGAGCACGTCCGGGTGCGAGCCCAGCGCCGCCTCCACCTCCGCGGGGTAGACGTTCGCCCCGCCGACGAGGATGAGGTCGCTGCGCCGGTCGGCGAGGTACAGGTAGCCCTCGGCGTCGACGCTGCCCATGTCGCCGAGGGTCTCCCAGCCGTCGATCGTGCGCGTCTCGGCGCCGAGGTAGCGGTAGGGGACCGCCTCGGGCGGGTGCCGCATCCAGACCTCGCCGACCTCGCCCACCGGCAGCGGGCGCGCGTCGGCGTCGCCGATCCGGATCTCCCCCGAGGTCGGGCGGCCGACGGAGCCGGGGTGCGCCAGCCACTCGACACCGTCGATCATGCAGACCGCGATCGACTCCGTGCCCGCGTAGAGCTCGACGACCCGCTCCGGGCCGAGCCACTCGATCCACGCGCGCTTGACGTCCGGCGGGCACGGCGCGCCGACGTGCAGCAGCGTGCGGACGCTGGACAGGTCCGCGGCCTCCCGCACCTCGCGCGGCAGCCGCAGGATCCGCCCCATGAGCGTCGGGACGGCGTAGAGCCAGTGCACCCGGTGCCGGACCACCGCGTCGAGGACGTGCGCGCCGTCGAACCGGTCCAGCACGAGCAGCGGGCAGCCGCGCAGCAGCGCGATCAGCGAGAACATGAACGGCGCGTTGTGGTAGAGCGGGGCGGTGACGGCGAAGACGTCGCCGTCGGCCCCGATCCGCAGCCGCTCCGCCCGCTGCGTCACCGAGTCCAGCCAGCCCGCGTTGCCGGCCACGATGATCTTCGGGCGACCGGTGCTGCCGCCCGAGGTCGGGGCCTTCCAGCTCGGCGGCACGGCCGGCGGGAGGGGGTCGGCGGACAGCGTCGGGTCGGGTGTCCAGTCCGCGGGCAGCCACGGCCGGTCGGCCGCCTCCAGGCCGACGACCAGCGGCGGGTCGGCCAGCCCCACGAGCGCGGCGAGCTCGGCGGCCGGGAGCCGCGCCGACACCGGCGCCGGCACCGCGCCCAGCTTCCAGGCCCCGAGCACGGCGGCGTAGAACGCGGCCCCGTTGGGGAGCCCGATCGTCACCAGGTCGTCCTGGCCCGCCCCGAGCGCGGCGAACTCGCGGGCCGCCCGGTTCGACGCCGCGGCGAGCTCCGCGCGGGTGACCGGGCCGTCGGGGCAGTGCAGCGCGACGGCGTCCGGGTCGCGCTCGGCCAGCCGGTCGAACCCGGCGCCGACGGGAACGTGGTCGTCCATCCATCACCCTTTCGGGTGCTCGGTCGTTGCAGACGGTGATGAGCTTCTCCGCCCGCCAGTACAGCACCGCCGCGGCGGTCCTGCTGATCATCCTGGCGGGCTGCGGCGTCGGGGGCCAGGAGCCGGAGCCGCCCGCCGTCCCGTCCACGACGGCCGCCGCGACCCCGGCCCGCCCCGACCCCCTCGCCCGGCTCCGCGGCGTCCTGCTCACCCCGGCCGACGCCGGCCCCGGGTACGCGACCGGTCCCGAGCCCGCCCCGTCCGCCCCCCTGCCCTGCGGCGGCGACGTGGCGGCGGAGTTCCCCGACGCGGTGCGCGTGGGCGTGCTGCTGCGCGACGCGGGCGGCGCGGTCGAGGTGCGGCAGGCCGTCGCCGTCTACGCCGACCGGGACACCGCGGCGGAGGCGTTCGCCGCGACCGCCGACGGCATGGCCTGCGGCGCGGGCCCGCTCGACGGCGCGCCGTCGAGGATCAGCGGGGCGCAGGACCTCACCGCGCACGTCGACGCCGACCACGCCACCGGGTGGCAGGTCGCCGCACCCGACCGCGACGTCCTCGTCGTCGCGGTGCAGGCGGGACCGGCCGTCGTCACGTTCCGGTTCGCGGCGCCGCCGGAGGCCGGCCTGGCCGAGCGGCCCGACGCGCTCGGCCTCACGCGGACCGCCGTCGACCGGCTGGTCGCCGCATAGGGTGGTGCCGTGGATGATCGGCACCTGCGCTTCGACGGTCTCGACAACGTCCGTGACGTGGGCGGCCTGCCGCTGCGCGGCGGCGGCACCACGGCGTACGGGGTGCTGCTGCGCAGCGCGTCGCTGCTGGAGGCGAGCCCGGCCGACGTCCGGCGCCTGGTCGACGAGTACGGGCTGCGGGTCGTGCTCGACCTGCGGACGCCGCGCGAGATCGAGCGCGACGGCCCCACGGCGGTCGCGGCGGCCGGCGTCGAGACGGTGCCGCTGACGTTCATCGGGGAGAGCCGGGAGTACCTGCCCGAGACCGGCGACGACACCGACCCGCTGCTGCGCAACTACCTCGGCTACCTGGGCGACCACCCGGCGCACGTCGTCGAGGCGGTGCGCCGGATCGCCGGGCAGGCGCCCGCGCTCGCGCACTGCGCGGCGGGCAAGGACCGCACCGGCGTGCTCGTGGCGCTCGTGCTCGACGCCGTGGGCGTCGAGCGGGAGGCGGTCGTGGCCGACTACGCGCTGTCCGCGGCCAACATCGAGGCGATGTTCCGGCGCTGGACGGCGGCGGCCGGGGTGCCGATGCCCGAGGACCTCACGCCGCACCATCCCCGTGCGGCGGTCATGGACCATGTCCTCGCCCACCTCGACACCGAGTACGGCGGCGCGGCCGGCTGGCTCACGGCGAACGGACTGGAGGACGACGCGCTGGCCGCCCTGCGCACCCGCCTGCGGTCGTGAGTGCGCACTCACCGGCCCGTCAGGGCAGCTCCTCGATCGCCACGGCGGTGTCGAGCTTGCGCAGGTTCCACGGCTCGCCGGTGACCGCGGGCCAGCCGCGCCGCCGCGCGGACAGCGCCACCTGACCGGCCGAGAGGTCGCTCATCCCGGACTCGGCCAGCAGCAGGCCGGACTCCTGCGCGGCGCGCGGGTCCAGCTCGTCGATCACGGTGATCGGCAGGTCGAGCAGCACCCCGAGCGCCGCGTGGTGCTCGGGCGGCAGCAGCGACCACGCCCGGGAGAGCGCGGCGCTGGGCACCGCCAGCACGATGTTCGCCTCGACCGCCGCCCACACCAGCGCCCGCACGTACACGGGGCGTCCGGTGGCGAAGGCGACGAGGGCGGTGGAGTCGAGCACCCGCCCGCCGATCACGCTGATGTTCCCGTCACGCTGCGTGACCCATCAGACCGCAGCCGCGGGAGGGGCGAGCCGCAGCGTGCGGCGGGCCTCGTCGAGCTCGTCGGGTGGTGGCGGGCCGCCGTAGAGGTCCTCCAGGGTGGCCAGGGTCCGTTCCCGGACCTGGCGGGCCGCGACGGCCTCGGCGATGTAGGCGGACATGCTCGTGGCCGCCCCGCGCCGGACCGCGCCGCGGGCCTCGGCCACCAGCTCGGCCGGCAGGCTGACCGTGACACGCTCGCTGCGCATGTGCGGAGAGTACTGGGCGGAGGTCGCCGGGCGCACGCCCCTGCAGGGTTACTCCCCGGTATGCCAAGGTGGGCGGCGAGGAGGCCCACGATGGATCTGACCTACACCGCGGCCGAGGAGGAGTTCCGCAGCGAGCTGCGCTCCTGGCTCTCCGCGAACATCCCCGCCGAGTGGACGCGACCCGGGTTCTGGGAGTCGCTCGGCGACGACGAGAGCTTCCGGCTGCGCCGGGACTGGGAGCGCGACAAGGCGCTCGCCGGTTTCGCGGGCATCCAGTGGCCCACCGAGTTCGGCGGCCGCGGCGGCACGCCGGGCATGAAGGCGATCTACGACCAGGAGATGGTGCTGGCCCAGGCGCCGCGCACCGTCAACCCGCTGGGGCTGACCTTCCTCGCGCCCACCGTGATGGCCATCGGCACGGAGCAGCAGAAGAAGGACATCATCGGCCCGATGCTGCGCAACGAGGTCATCTGGTGCCAGGGCTTCTCCGAGCCCGGCGCCGGCTCCGACCTCGCCGCGCTGTCCTGCAAGGGCGTGCGCGACGGCGACGACTTCGTCGTCAACGGGCAGAAGGTCTGGACCACCAACGCCGTGCACGGCGACAAGATCTTCACGATGGTCCGCACCGAGGCGGGGTCGCAGAAGCACCGCGGCATCTCGATGCTGCTCATCGACATGCACCAGGACGGCGTGGACGCCCGCCCGCTCAAGCAGATGAGCGGCGCCAGCGAGTTCGGCGAGGTCTTCTTCTCCGACGCCCGCGTGCCCGCCACCGAGGTGCTCGGCGAGATCGGCGACGGCTGGCGCACCGCGATGCTGCTGCTGTCCTTCGAGCGCGGCGCCTCGGGCATCGCCCAGTACACGGAGTTCCGCCGCCAGTACGACGAGATCGTCGAGGTCGCGAAGCGGCTCGGCCGCGACACCGACCCGGTGATCCGCGGCAAGCTCGCCAGGGTCCTCACCGACCTGGAGTGCCTGCGCTACCACGCCATGCACGTGCAGACGCAGGTCGAGCAGGGCCGCGACCTGGGCTTCGAGGCGTCGATGACCAAGCTCATCTGGTCGGAGCCCTCGCAGGACCTGTGGGAGGTCTTCGACGACATCCTCGGTGAGGACGCCACCCTCGACGAGCTCGACGGCGTCGACCTGCGGCCGCTGCACGCGCAGGCGATGTGGTCCCGGTCGGTCACCATCTGGGGCGGCTCGTCCCAGGTGCAGCGCAACGTCACCGCCGAGCGCGTGCTCGGCCTGCCGCGGTAAGGGGCGAGCACATGTTCTTCGCACTCGACGACGACCAGCGCGAGTTCGACGCCGCGGTCCGCGCCTACCTGGCCGAGCGCTTCGATCTCGACGCCGTGCGCGCCGTGGTGGAGGCGCCGGAGTCCGACGGGCACCCCGCCTCGCTGTGGAAGGCCGCCGCCGAGCAGGGCTGGCTCGCCGTCACGGTCCCCGAGGAGCACGACGGCCTCGGCCTGGGCCTGCTGGAGGCCCAGGTCATCGCCCGCGCGCTCGGGGCGGGCGTCGCGCCGGGGCCGTGGCGCGGCACCGTGCTGGCCGCCGAGGCCGTGCGACTGGCCGGCTCCGACGAGCAGCGCGGCACCTGGCTGCCCAGGCTCGGCACCGGCGACGCGGTCGGCGCGTTCACCCTGCGCGGCACCGCGCCGGGCGTGCTGCCGGCCGTGGAGTACGGCGCCGTGGCCGACGTGGTCGTCGCCCGCTCGGCCGACGGGCTGGTGCTGGTCGAGGGCGCGACGACGACGCCGCGCGGCTCCTACGACGGCACGACCCGCCTGGCCGACGTCGACGCCGGGGCCGGGACGGCGCTGCCCGGGGCCACCGCCGACGTGGTCGCGCAGCTCACCGCCCGCGCCACCGTGCTCGTGGCCGCCGACCTCGCGGGCATCGCGCGCGAGGCGGTCTCCCGGACCGTCGCCTACGACCGCGACCGTCAGCAGTTCGGCGTGCCCGTCGGCTCGTTCCAGGCGATCAAGCACGCGCTGGCCGACCTGCACGTCGCGGTCACCCTCGCCGAGCACGCCGCCCTCTACGCCGCCCACGCGGTGGACGCGGCGCTGGACGACGCGGACCTCGCCGTCGCCGTGGCCAAGGCGAAGTGCTCGGACGCCGCGCTCGACGCGACCGCCGCGATGATCCAGTACCACGGCGGCATCGGGTACACGTGGGAGCACGAGGCGCACTTCTTCTACAAGCGCGCCAAGCGGCTGGCCAACCAGCTCGGCGACGCCGACACCCACCGCGCCCGGATCGCGGAGCTGACGATCGGCGGCTGACGCCGCGGACCAGCGGCCGGATCGACGGGCGGGCCGGGCGGGGGGCGACCTCAGGTGGGGTCGCTGCCCCGCACGGCCGCCCAGAACAGGGCGAGCGCGGCGAGCAGGGCGGTCGTGCCCAGCCACGCGGTGACCCCCGAGCCGTCGACGACCGTCCAGAGCAGGGCGGCGAGGGGCGCGCCGGCCACCAGGGGCAGGTCGGCGAGGAGCTGGCGGCGCAGCGGGGCGGGCCCGCGGGCGCGGGCCAGCGTCTCGGCGTCCGGCGCCGTCGGGTTGTCGGTGCGGTGCCCGCGCGGCTCGGCCGTGCGAGCCCGGCCCGACGGCAGGAACACGTGCCCCTCCCACGTGACGGCGCCGCCGCCGTGCACGGTCACCGTGGCGGGGGCGGGCAGGACCGTCAGGGCCGGGTCGAAGTGCACGGGGAGCCACCGGTCGCCGGTCTCCAGCCAGGACCGCTGCAGCAGCCCGGCGCGCACCCGCACCCGGCGCACCGCGGCCCGGCGGGCGGCTCCTGTCCGCGCGCGGCGCCAGCGCAGCACGAGCGCGGCGGCGACGGCCGGCACCAGCACGGCCACGACGGCGACCACGGCCAGGCCGGTGAGCGCCCGGTCGGCGTCGGCGAGGAC
>JAPLAT010000295.1 GCA_026393175.1 Pseudonocardiales bacterium | reverse complement strand
GTGATCGCGACCTCCTTCACCACGTACCGGAAGGTCATGATGTTGTCGGCCATCGTCAGGGCGTCGGCGTAGCGCAGGTCGATCTCCTGCTGCCCGGGCCCGCCCTCGTGGTGGCTGAACTCGACGGAGATGCCCATCGACTCCAGCGTCTCGATCGCGTTGCGCCGGAAGTGCGGGGCGACGTCGTGGCTGGCCTGGTCGAAGTAGCCGCCGTTGTCGGCGGCGACGGGCGGGGTGCCGTCGTCGGGCAGGTCGCGGAGCAGGTAGAACTCGATCTCGGGGTGGACGTAGCAGGTGAAACCGGCCTCGGCGGCCTTGGACAGGGCGCGGCGCAGGACGTGGCGGGGGTCGGCCCAGGACGGGGACCCGTCGGGCATGGCGATGTCGCAGAACATCCGGGCGGAGTAGTGGTCGCCGGACGAGGTCTCCCAGGGCAGCACCTGGAACGTGGACGGGTCCGGCCGCGCGACCATGTCCGACTCGTACACCCGGGCGAAGCCCTCGATCGCGGAGCCGTCGAACCCGATGCCCTCGGCGAAGGCGCCCTCCAGCTCGGCGGGCGCGACGGCCACCGACTTGAGGTAGCCGAGAACGTCGGTGAACCACAGCCGCACGAAGCGGATGTCGCGTTCCTCGAGGGTGCGGAGCACGAACTCCTGCTGGCGGTCCATGGGCGCCGAGGGTAGGAACGCCGCGTTACGGGCGTGTTTCGTCGCTGGTCGGTGCGGTGGGCGGTGCGTCACAGCGCCGGTCCACGGCCGACGTCACCGCCAGCCCGCCCCGATCCGCCTGCCGTGGGCGTCGAAGAAGTGCACGCGGGAGAGGTCGACCCGGACCGCCACCGGGGCGCCGACGCGGGGCGTCACCGCGGGCGGGGTGCGCACGACGAGCTCGGCGGGGTGGTCGGCGGTGACCCGCGGGATCGCCGAGAGGTCCAGCCGGGGGCCGAGGCGGCCGTGCCGGCGCCCGCCGGGCAGCGGACGGCTCCGGCCCGTGGAGCGCAGCGCCGCCAGCGGCCCGCGCGCCCCGCGGCGCCGGCTGTCGGGGTCCACCGGCGTGCCGCCGACGTCGACGGCGCACTCCCCGTGCGGGCCCAGCGGCACCACGCGCCGCACCACGCCGGGCAGGACGGGCGCGCCGACGGCGTTCGGGGCCGGGCCGGCCAGCGCCAGCGCCTCCGCCGGGACGCCGACGAGGACCCGGTCGCCGTGGAAGTGCGCGAGCTGGCGGGCCAGCAGGTCGCGCCAGGGCAGCACCAGCGGGGCGTCGCCGATCCACACCGCGACGTGCCCGCCCTCCTCGACGTGCACGCCGCCCTCCAGCAGCGTGGTCGAGGGCCCCCCGACGATCGAGGCGACGAACGCCGTCGCCGGCCGCGCGCGGACGCGGGCGGGCGGCCCGAGGTCCTCGATGCGCCCGTCCCGCAGGACCCCGATCCGGTCCGCGACCGCGGGCACGTCGCCGCGGTCGGGGGTGACGTAGAGCGCGGTCGAGCCCAGCGCCCTGGCCAGGGTCGCGGTCTCGGCGAGCAGCCGCTCGCCCTCCCGGCCGGCGAACTGCGAGACCGGCTCGTCGAACAGCAGCAGCCCGGGCCGGCGCACGATCGCCCTGGCCAGGGCGACGCGCTGCTGCTGGTCGACGGTCAGCTCGGCGGGCAGGCGGGTCAGCAGCCCCTCCACGCCGGTGGCGCGGGCCGAGGCGAGGACGAGCTCCTGCACCCGGCCGGGGCGCACGGACGCGGTGCGCAGCGGGAAGCCGATGTTGGCCGCGACCGTGGACCGCGGGTAGAGGGCAGGCCGCTGGAACACCATGGCCACGCCCCGCTCGGGCGGCGTGGCGTCCGCGACGTCGACCCCGTCGAAGAGGATCTCCCCGCGGGTCGGCGCGGTGATGCCGGCGAGCAGCTTGAGCAGGGTGGACTTGCCGCAGCCGGGCGCGCCGAGCAGCGCGACGACCTCGCCGTCGCCCAGGTCGAGCGACAGGTCGTCGACCGCGCGGACGGCGGGCGGGAAGACCTTGACCAGCCCGCGGATCGTCACGGCCGCCACGACGCACCCCCTGCCCCCGCCACCTCGGGGGAGCGTGTGGACGGGGGTGTGACAGATACAACACCACCCGGGCCCGCGCGGGAAGGTCCCGGCGCGACCGCGTCAGATGGTGCAGCGCGCCTCGTCGTCGGGCAGCTCCAGGTCGATCAGGTACGCGGCCACGAGGTCGTCGACGCAGGTCACCCCGGACAGCGCGACGGTGTGCTGGTTGCCCTCGGCGGTGAGCAGCCGCGCCCCGAGCTGCTCGGCCAGGCGCAAGCCCGCCTCGTACGGCGTGGCCGGGTCGCCTGTCACCGAGATGACGAGCACCGGGTCCAGCCCCTCGACGTCGGGCAGGGCGGGCTCGGTGGTCGGCGGCACCGGCCAGAACGCGCACGGCGGGCGGGCGGCGCTCGGCCCGCGGCCGTCGTCGCGGAACGGGGCCACCTCGCGCGCGCGCCGGTCGATCTCCAGGTAGACCGCCGGGTCGGTGATGCGCCGGTCGTCCACGCAGCTGATCACCGGGAACGCCTCGAGGTCGTTGGAGTAGCTGCCGTCCTCGGCGCGGCCCTCGTAGGAGTCGGCGAGCAGCATGAGCAGCTCCCCGGAGCCCTGCGTCAGCTCGTCCAGCCCGACGCGCAGCACCTCCCAGAGCTGCTCGCTGTAGAGCGCCTGGATCGTGCCGGTCAGGGCGTCGTTGTAGCCGAGCTCGCGCCCGGCGCCCGCCGGGAGCGGGGTGTCGTAGAGCGGGCGCACCAGCGACTGGAACACCGTCGACGCCGCGGCCGGGTCGGTGCCCAGCGCGCAGCCCGGCTGCCGGACGCAGTCGGCGGCGAACGCGTCGAAGGCGAGCTGGAAGCCCGCACTCTGCGCCACCGACGCCTCGACGGGGTCCTGCGCCGGGTCGACGGCGCCGTCGAGCACCAGGGCGCGCACCCGGTCGGGGAACGCCTCGGCGTACTTCGCGCCGATGAACGTGCCGTAGGAGAACCCGGCGTAGGTGAGCGCCTCGTCGCCGAGCGCGGCCCGCATGACGTCGAGGTCGCGCACGACGTCGCGGGTGCCGACGTTGGCGAGCAGGTCGGTGCCGTTGCGCTCGACGCAGCGGTCGACGAACTCCCGGGAGTCCTCCTCCAGCAGCGCGACGCCCTCCGGGGAGGCGTCGGCGTCGATGTCGGCCCGCTCCTCCTCGCGCTCGGCGTCGGTCTCGCAGTCGATGACGGGCTCGCTGGCGCCGATGCCGCGCGGGTCGAACCCGATGAGGTCGAAGCGCTGCGTGATCGGGCTCTCCGCGAGGCCCGACCCCAGCGCGGCGGCGAACCCGGTGCCGGACGCGCCCGGCCCGCCCGGGTTGAGCAGCAGCGACCCGATGCGGTCCCCCGTGGCGCGCTGGCGCAGCACCGCGATGCGGGCGGTCTCGCCGTCGGGCTCGGCGTAGTCCAGCGGCACGGTGACCGCGGTGCAGTCCAGGGCCGGGTCCGCGAACGCCTCGGCGTCGTCGGGGGTGGCGGCGAACGGCCCGCACGGCCCCCAGCTCAGCTCCTGGGCGTAGAAGGACTCCAGCCCGGGCGGCGCGTCGGGCCCGGGCACGGCGCCCGACCCCGCGCTCCCGCTCCCCGGGACGACGCTGGTGCACGCGGCGGTGACCAGCGCGGTGGCGGCGACCGCGGCGGCGATCGGGACCAGACGGCGGACCTGCATGCCTGCGGAGCATGCCAGTCCCCCGTCCGGCCGCGCCGACCGGACGTCGCGGCGGTGTGAACCTCGTCCCAACGCCGTGCCGCCCACGAGCGGCGGTGTCACGCTTTCCCCGTCACCACCCAGACACCCGGGGACCCGCGACGCGGGCCTCGAGGGAGAGGACCGGACAACGATGTCTACCGACATTCCCGCGCGTCCCGCCGAGGAGCTCGCGCCCTACCGCAGCACCCCCCGCCCCAAGCGCGTCCGGGTGCACCACCTGCGGGAGATGAAGGAGCGCGGCGAGCGCTGGCCGATGCTCACCGCCTACGACGTGTACTCCGCGGAGATCTTCGACGAGGCCGGCATCCCGGTCCTGCTCGTCGGCGACTCCGCCGGCAACAACGTGCTGGGCCACGAGAACACCATCCCGGTCACGGTCGACGAGCTGATGCCGCTGGTCCGCGCCGTCACCCGCGGCGCCCGGAGCGCGCTCGTGGTGGCCGACCTGCCCTTCGGCAGCTACCAGGTCTCCCCCGAGCAGGCGCTCACCACGGGCATCCGGTTCATGAAGGAGGCCGGGGCGCACGCGGTGAAGCTGGAGGGCGGGGCGCGCTTCGCGCCGCACGTCGAGGCGCTCGCCGCGTCCGGCATCCCGGTGATGGCGCACCTCGGGTTCACCCCGCAGAGCGAGCACGCGCTGGGCGGGTTCCGCATCCAGGGCCGCGGCGACGCCGGCGAGAAGCTCGTCGAGGACGCGCTGGCGCTGCAGGAGGCCGGGGCGTTCGCGGTGGTGCTGGAGATGGTGCCCGCCGACGTCGCCAAGCGCGTGACGGCCGAGCTCGTCATCCCGACCGTCGGCATCGGCGCAGGCCCGGACTGCGACGCGCAGGTGCTCGTCTGGTCGGACATGGCGGGGATGAACCGGGGCCGCACCCCGAAGTTCGTCAAGAAGTACGCCGACGTGGGAGCGTTGCTGCTGGACGCCGCGCGCGCGTTCGCGGGGGACGTCCGCGGCGGGGAGTACCCCGACGCCGACCACTCCTACTCCTGAGGACCTCCCGCCCGGGCGCGGCTGCCCCCGCGCCCGGGCGGTGACCCTGCCTAGGCGCGCCCGGCGCGCTTGGCCACCCGGCGCAGCTGCAGGATGCGCAGCCCGCCGGGGATGGCCACGAGCAGCAGGCCCGCGACCGCGGCCAGCAGCAGCGCGACGCCCGTCGGCAGCTGGCCGGCGAGGCCCAGGAACTGGATCCGCACCGGGTCCAGGTTCTGCAGGATGAAGATCAGCAGGAAGATCAGGACGATCGCCGACAGGATCAGCCCGGTCCACAGCCCGCCGGTGCGGGTACGGGCCAGTCCGTTGTCGGGGGTGGTGCGGACCGGGGCCGTCGGCGGGTCCTTCTCCACCGGCCCCGTGTCGTGGTCGTGCTCGCCGCCGACGGCGCGCAGCGCCGGGTCGGTGGCCGGGTCCGCATGCGGGTCGTCCGGTCCGACGCTCCCGTGCGCGGGCACTCCGGACCGCGTCGCCCGGGTCGGGTCCTCACTCATCCTGATCCTCCGATCGCTGTGCGGAGTATCGCGCAACGGAGAGTGCCCACCCGATCCGGTCCGGGCTCAGCCCCTGCGCATCGGGACGTGCGCCACGCCGTCCCAGTCGTAGGGCTCGCCGGTGGCCCGGTAGCCGAAGCCGGCGTAGAAGTCGACGAGGTGCTCCTGCGAGTCGAGGACCGACGGCCGGTCCCCGGTCTCGGCGAGCACCGCCTCCATCAACCGCTTGCCCAGCCCGCGCCCGCGCGCCTCCTTGGCGGTGCACAGCCTGCCGATCCGGTACTCCCCGTTCGGCTCCTTGAGCAGCCGCAGCGTGCCCAGCACCGCGGGCGGCCGGCCGCCCCCGGCGAGCCAGAAGTGCCGGGCGCGGTCCTCGAGGTCCCGGCCGTCGAGCTCGGCGTAGGCCGACTCCTGCTCCACGACGAACACGTCGACGCGCAGGCGCATCAGCTCGTAGAGCGTGCGGGGGTCCAGGTCGGCGGCCCAGGCCCGGTGCACCGTGGCCGTGCTGTCGATCCGGCGGGCGGCATCGCTCGTCATCCCCCCTTCCTACCCGACGGGCCCCCCGGCGCACCGGGTGGCGCGAGGTCACACCCCCGGTTCCCCGCGTCGGGCACCCGGCCGATCCCCCGCGGCTACGCTCGACCGGTGCGCCACCACGATCTGGCCGTCATCGGCACCGGCTCCGGCAACTCGATCGTCGACGAGCGTTTCGACCACCTGGACGTCGCGATCGTCGAGCACGGGGTGTTCGGCGGCACGTGCCTCAACGTCGGGTGCATCCCGACCAAGATGTACGTCTACCCGGCCGACGTCGCCGCGCACGTCCGGCGGGCCGCGAAGTACGGCCTGGACGCCACGCTGGACAAGGTGCGCTGGACCGACATCCGCGACCGGATCTTCGGCCGGATCGACCCGATCTCCGCGGGCGGGCGCGAGTACCGGGAGGACCGGTGCCCGAACGTCACCGTCTACTCCGGGCACGCCCGGTTCACCGGCGAACGCGCGATCAGCGTCGACGGGGCCGAGCCCTTCACCGCCGACCGCGTCGTGATCGCGGCGGGCGGCCGCCCGGCGATCCCCCAGGTGATCACCGACTCCGGCGTCCCGTACGAGACCTCCGACACGATCATGCGGATCGACGAGGTCCCCGAGCACCTGCTCGTCGTGGGGGCCGGCTACATCGGCGCGGAGTTCGCGCACGTGTTCTCCGCGCTCGGCTCGCGGGTCACGATCATCGGCCGCGGGCACACGCTGCTGCGGTCCCAGGACGAGACGGTCGCGGAGCGGTTCACCGCGGCCGTCCGCGACCGCTGGGACGTGCGCCTGGAGCACCCCGTGGCCGCCTGCTCGTCCGGCGCCGACGGCATCCGGCTCGACCTCGCCGACGGCTCGTCCGTCACGGGCGACCTGCTCCTCGTCGCGACCGGCCGCACGCCCAACGGCGACCGGCTCGACCTCGACCGGGCCGGGGTCGCCGTGCACGACGACGGCCGGATCGTCGTCGACGAGTTCCAGCGCACCACCGCCGAGGGCGTGTGGGCGCTGGGCGACGTCAGCTCCCCGCACGCGCTCAAGCACGTGGCCAACCACGAGGCAAAGGTCGTCGCGCACAACCTCGCGCACCCCGACGCCCCGCGCCGCACGAGCCACCACGCCGTGCCGTGGGCGGTGTTCACCGACCCGCAGATCGCCGGCGTCGGGCGCACCGAGGCCGAGTGCCGCGCCGAGGGCCTCGACTACGCCGTCAAGGTGCAGGCCTACGGCGACGTCGCCTACGGCTGGGCGATGGAGGACACCACCGGGTTCTGCAAGGTCCTCGCCGAGCGCGGCACCGGCCGCATCCTCGGCGCGCACGTCATGGGCCCGCAGGCCAGCACCGTGATCCAGCCGCTGATCCAGGCGATGGCGTTCGGCACGCCCGCCCGCGAGCTGGCCACCGGCCAGTACTGGATCCACCCGGCCCTGCCCGAAGTGGTCGAGAACGCACTTCTCGGGCTCGACCTGTAGGGGCTCGGGCGTCGAATGCTGGATACTGGGCCGCACGAGTAAGGCGACCCTTCCCTCCATCGACACCCGAGGTGCGTCCATGACCGTTGCCGAGCCCCCCGTCCGGACCGCCGGACCGAAACCCCTGTTGGACGGTCAGCGGGGCCTCGCCTCGACCGTCGCGGTGTACGTGTTCGTGATCGTGCCGCTGCTGGCACTGCTCGCCGCCGTCCCGTTCGCCTGGGGCTGGGGGCTGGGCTGGACCGACGTCGTCCTGGCGCTGGTCTTCTACGTCGTCAGCGGGCTCGGCATCACCGTCGGGTTCCACCGCTACTTCACCCACGGCTCGTTCAAGGCGAAGCGGCCGCTGCGCGTCGCGCTCGCGATCGCGGGCAGCCTCGCGATGCAGGGCCCGGTCATCGACTGGGTCGCCGACCACCGCCGCCACCACGCCTTCTCCGACAAGGAGGGCGACCCGCACTCGCCGTGGCTGTTCGGCACCGGCCCGCGCGCGCTGGCCCGCGGCTTCTTCCACTCCCACATGGGGTGGCTGTTCGGCCGCGACCAGACCAACGAGCAGCGCTTCACCCCCGACCTGCTCGCCGACCGCGACATCGTGCGCGTCGACCGGCTGTTCGTCGTGTGGTCGGTGGCCACGCTGCTCGTGCCCGCGCTGCTCGGCGGCCTGCTCACCTGGTCGCTCTGGGGGGCGTTCACCGCGTTCTTCTGGGCCGGGCTCGTGCGCGTGGCGCTGCTGCACCACGTCACGTGGTCGATCAACTCGATCTGTCACATGATCGGCGACCAGCCCTTCGCCTCCCGCGACCACTCCCGCAACGTCTGGCCGCTGGCCGTACTGAGCTTCGGCGAATCGTGGCACAACCTGCACCACGCCGACCCGACGTGCGCCCGTCACGGCGTCCGGCGCGGGCAGGTCGACATCTCCGCGCGCGTGATCCAGGGGTTCGAGAAGCTGGGCTGGGCCCACTCCGTGCGCTGGCCCACCCCGCGCCGGCTGGAGAAGCTCGCCGCCCGCTGACGCCGCTCGACGGACGGCCCCGGTCACCCGGGGCCGCCGGGGACCGTGCGGCTCAGCCCGCGGGTCGCTCCTGGTCGGGCAGGGCGGCCGAGCGGGCGGGGGCGTCGGGGTCGTGGACGACCGCCGGGGGTTGCTCGCCCCGGACCTCGGCCACCAGCGCCGTGACGTCGGCCATGATCGCGGCGGTGGCGCCGTCCAGGGCGGTGCGGGTGCGCGGGCCGCCCAGCCAGCGGGACAGGTCGACCGGCGGGCCCGCGACGATCGTGACCTCGCGGCGCGGCAGCAGCCGGGGCAGGCCGGTGCCGGGGGGCAGGACGTCCTGGGTGCCCCAGTTGGCCACCGGGATGACGGGCGCGCCGGTGACGAGCGCGATCCGGCCGATCCCGTTCTTGGCCTTCATCGGCCAGCCGTCGGGATCGGAGGTGTAGGTCGCCTCGGGGTAGAACGCCACGATCTCGCCGCGGTTGAGCGCCTCGACGGCCCCGCGGTAGGCGTCCCCGGCCCGGGCCGACGCGCGGTACACGGGGATGTGGCCACCCTTGCCCAGCACCGAGCGGACGACCGGCACGTCCCACAGCTCCGCCTTGGCCAGGAACCGCGGCATCCGGCCGTGCGAGATGCAGAACGCGACGTCGAAGATCGGGTCGGAGAACGACACGTGGTTCAGCGCCAGCAGCGCCCCGCCGGTGCGCGGGAGGTGCTCGCCCCCGCGCCAGCCGATGCGGGTGCCGAACATCGCGTAGGGCCAGATGACGGTGATCGCCAGCCCGAACCAGAAGCCCGACGTGCTCCACCGGCGACGGACGGTGAGCACGAGCTTGCGCCAGGCGGACAGCCGCGGGACCCCGGTCATGCCCGGATCATGCCCCACGGGTCTGGTGTGACGTGCGTCCCAGCCGCCATCCGCTCGGGTGGCGGCGACGGAACACCCGCCCACACTGATCGCAGGAGATCGGAGATCGTGAGGACCGCGTTGCCCGACACCATCGCCCTGCCCCGCCTCGAGCCCGTGGGCGCCGAGCAGGACACGCCGACCGCCGTCGTGCTCGTGCTGCACGGCGGTCGCGCGCACAGCCGCGAGAGCGGCGAGCGCAAGCGGCTCACCTACCGCCGCATGGTTCCCATCGCGCGCGGCATCGCGGCGGCCGGACCGGCCGTCTACCTGCTGCGCTACCGCTTCCGCGGCTGGAACGCCCCCGCCAGGGACGCCCTGCGCGACGCCCAGTGGGCGCTGGCCGAGCTGGCGGGCCGCTTCCCGGGCGTACCCGTGGCGCTGGTCGGGCACTCGATGGGCGGCCGGGCGGCGCTCGGCGCGGCCGGGGCGGCCAACGTGGTCGCCGTGTGCGCGCTCGCGCCCTGGCTCGACGGCTCCGATCCGGTCGTGCAGCTCGACGGCCGCACCGTCCTCATCGCCCACGGCGACCGCGAGCGCTGGACCGATCCCGCCGAGTCCTTCGGCTACGCGCTGCGCGCGAAGGAGCGCGGCGTGCGCGTCTGCCGCTTCGACATCCCGGGCGCCGGTCACTTCATGATCCGCCGGGCCCGCGACTGGCACACCCTGACCAGGCGTTTCGTTCTCGGCGAGCTAGGGGTCGAACCCGTGGACCCGGCGATTGCGAACGCTCTGCGAGAGCCCACCCCGAACGGCCTGCGGGCCCAGCTGCACGGAGCCCACGCATGACGTCACCCCGCCCGACCGCCGCCGTCGTCGGCTCCGGTGTCGCCGGCCTCACCGCCGCGTACCTGCTGCAGCGGCGCTACGACGTCACGCTCTTCGAGGCCGACGGGCGGCTCGGCGGCCACGCGCACACCCACGAGCTCACCACGTCCGACGGCGGCACCGCCTTCGTCGACTCCGGGTTCATCGTGCACAACGAGCGCACCTACCCGAACCTGCTGCGGATCTTCGCCGAGCTCGGCGTCGCCACGCAGGAGTCGGACATGTCGATGAGCGTGCGCTGCGAGGGCTGCGGCCTGGAGTACGCCGGGGCGCGCAAGCTCGGCGGGCTGTTCCCGCAGGCCTCCAACGCCGCCCGGCCGCAGTACCTGCGGATGCTCGCCGAGGTCGTCCGGTTCCACCGGCACGCCCGCCGCGTGCTCGCCGACGAGCGCGCGGGCGACGTCACGCTGGGCGCGTTCCTCGCCGTCGGCGGCTACTCCCGCTACTTCGTCGAGCACTTCATGCTCCCGGTGGTCAGCGCGGTGTGGTCGGCGGGCGAGTCCGTGTCGATGAGCTACCCGGCGCGCTACCTGTTCACGTTCCTGAACCACCACGGGCTGCTCTCGATCGGCGGGTCGCCGCAATGGCGCACCGTGGTCGGCGGGTCGCGCGCCTACGTCGAGAAGATCGTCAAGGACCTGACGGCCGTGCACGTCGGCACGCCGGTGCGCGCGCTGTCCCGGACCGGTGGCGGCGTCGAGATCCGCGACGACGACGGCCAGGCCCACCGCTTCGACCGCGCCGTCGTCGCCACCCACCCGGACCAGGCGCTGGCCCTGCTCGCCGCGCCGACCGACGCCGAGCGGGAGGTGCTGGGCGCGTTCTCCTACTCGGCCAACACCACCCAGCTCCACCACGACACGTCGGTGCTGCCGCGGCGCCCCGCCGCCCGCGCCTCGTGGAACTACCTCAAGCAGGCGTGCTCGTCGGCCGACGCGCCGGTGCTCGTCTCCTACGACATGAACCGGCTGCAGCGCCTCGCCGAGCCCGACGACTTCGTGGTCACCCTCAACGGCACGGCGCACGTCGACCAGGGCCGCGTCGTCGCGACCATGCACTACGAGCACCCGATCTACACCCCGGAGTCGGTGGCCGCGCAGCGCCGCCTGCCCGGGCTCAACGACGGCACGGTCGCGTTCGCCGGGGCCTACCACGGCTGGGGCTTCCACGAGGACGGCTGCCTCGCCGGCGTCCGGGCCGCGGAGTCCCTGTGAGCACGGTGCACGAGAGCGACGGCCGGGTCCGGTCCCGGGTCGCCGTCCCGGCGCTCTACGACGCCCGGGTCCGGCACGTGCGCCGGCAGGTGCTCGACCGGTCCTTCACCCACGCCGTCTACCTGTGGCTCGTCGACCTCGACGCCCTGCCGGACCTGCCGCGCCCGCTCCGCCCGTTCGCCCGGTTCGAGGCGCGCGACCACCTCGGAGACCCGGACCGCAGCATCCGCGAGAACCTCGACGCCTACCTGGCCCGCCAGGGGGTCGACCTGCGCGGCGGGCGGGTGCTGATGCTCGCCAACGCCCGCGTGCTCGGCTACGTCTTCAACCCGATCACCGTCTACTGGTGCCACACCCCCGACGGCGCGCTCGAGTGCGTCGTCGCGGAGGTGCACAACACCTACGGCGAGCGGCACTGCTACCTGCTGCGGCCCGACGGGGCGGGCCGCGTCGAGGTCGCGAAGGACTTCTACGTCTCGCCGTTCCTGTCCGTCGACGGCACCTACCGCATGGCGCTGCCGCTGCCGGACGAGCGGCTCTCCGTCGCGGTCACCCTGCGGCAGGAGGGCGGCACCGCCCTGACGGCCACGGTCGTCGGCGAGCGCCGCGCGGCCACCCCCGCGGCGCTGGCCCGCATGCTCCTGCGGCGCCCCTTCATGACCCACCGCACCTCGGCGCTGATCCGCCGCCACGGCATCGCGCTGTGGCTGCGCCGGCTGCCCGTGATCCGCAGGCCCCGGCACGTACCCCAGGAGGGCGTCCAGTGACCACCGAACCCGTGCGCACCGAACCGGTCGTCCCGGTCCGGCGCTCCAACCGACACTTCGTGCCCCGACCCAACGAGGGCGTCTGGCCCGGCCTCGCGACGCCGCCGCAGGCCCCGGTGAAGGCCCGGATCGCCGAGGCGCTGTTCCGCCGCGCGGTCAAGGGGCTCCCGGTGCGGGTGGTGTTCCCCGGCGGCGAGCGCATCGGCGACGGCGGGCCCGACTCCCCCGTCATGCGGATCGTCCGCCCGCAGGCGTTCTTCCACCGGCTCGGGGCCGGGTCGAAGATCGGCTTCGGCGAGTCGTACATGGTCGGCGACTGGACGACGACGCAGCTCCCCGAACTGCTCACGCCGTTCGCGGCGACGCTGTCCACGCTCATCCCGCCGACGTTGCAGCGGATCGGCAGGCGCTTCGCCGAGGCCCGCCAGCCCCGCGAGGAGCACAACACCGTCGACGGGTCGCGGGAGAACATCCACCGCCACTACGACCTGTCCAACGAGCTGTTCGCGACGTTCCTCGACGAGACGATGTCCTACTCCTCGGCGTGGTTCGCCGACGGCAGCGGCGACGGGCCCGCCGACCTGGTGCACGCCCAGGAGCGCAAGATCGACGGCGTGCTGGACATGGCGGGCGTGGGCCCGGACCAGCACATCCTCGAGATCGGCACCGGCTGGGGCGGGCTCGCCACCCGGGCCGCGCAGCGCGGCGCCCGCGTCACCACGCTGACGATCTCCGCCGAGCAGGCGAAGCTCGCCGAGGAGCGGCTCGCCCGCGCGGGCGTGGCCGACCGCGTGCAGGTGCTGCTGCGCGACTACCGCGAGGCGCAGGGCAGCTACGACGCCGTCGTCAGCGTGGAGATGATCGAGGCCGTCGGCGAGCAGTACTGGCCGACCTACTTCGCCGCGCTCGACCGGCTGCTCAAGCCCGGCGGCCGGGTCGGCCTGCAGTCGATCACCATGCCGCACGACCGGATGATGGCCTCGCGCGGCGACTACACCTGGATCCACAAGTACGTCTTCCCCGGCGGGATCATCCCGTCGGTCGAGGCCATCGAGCAGAACCTGCGCGACCACACCTCGCTGCGCGCGGTGGAGCGCCGCAGCCTCGGGCCGGACTACGCCCGCACGCTCGCGCACTGGCGGCGCAACTTCCTGTCCCGCTGGGAGACGGTCTCGGCCCTCGGGTTCGACGAGACGTTCCGCCGGATGTGGGAGTTCTACCTGGCCTACTGCGAGGCCGGGTTCGCCGTCGGCTACCTCGACGTCTTCCAGTTCTCGCTCGCCCGCCGCTGACGCGACCCGTGCGCGACGAGGGGTGCCGGAGCACCTCTCGCCGCGCACGACCCCCTTGACCTCGGAGGAGAGACCCCGTGCCCCAGCCCGTCGCCCCGCAGCTCGCCGGGCTCGTCGAGCGCCTGATCGGTGCGCCGCTGCCCATCCGCCTGCGGGCGTGGGACGGCTCCGAGGCCGGCGCGCCCGACGGGCCCGTCGCGATCGTGCGCCACCGCCGCGCCCTGCGCAGGCTGCTGTGGAACCCGGGCGAGCTCGGCCTGGCGCGCGCGTTCGTGGCGGGCGAGCTGGACGTGGAGGGCGACGTCGCCGAGGGGCTGTCCCGGTTCTGGAAGCTGGCGCGGGCCCAGAACCTCGGGTCGCTGCGGCTCACCACCGCCGACAAGCTCGACGCGGCGAAGCTGGCCGCCCGGCTGGGCATCCTCGGCCCGCGCCCGAAGCCGCCGGCGTCGGAGGCCCGCCTCGACGGGCGGCTGCACACCCGCCGCCGCGACCGGGCCGCGATCGCCCACCACTACGACCTGTCCAACGACTTCTACCAGTTCCTCCTCGACCCGCAGATGGCCTACTCCTGCGGGTACTGGACGCAGGAGGCGAGCGCCGCCTACGGGCTGGAGGACGCCCAGCGCGACAAGCTCGACCTGATCTGCCGCAAGCTGGGCCTGAAGCCCGGGATGCGCCTGCTCGACGTCGGCTGCGGGTGGGCGTCGCTGCTGGTGCACGCCGCGCAGCACTACGGCGTCACCGCCGTCGGCGTCACGCTGTCCGCGCAGCAGCGCGCGTTCGGCCTGGCCCGCGTCGAGGCGGCGGGCCTGGCGGACCGGGTCGAGATCCGGCTGCAGGACTACCGCGAGATCCCCGACCAGCCGTTCGACGCGATCAGCTCGATCGAGATGGGCGAGCACGTCGGCCAGGACAACTACCCGGTCTACGCCGCGCAGCTGCACCGGCTGCTGCTCCCGCACGGGCGGCTGCTGCTGCAGCAGATGTCGCGCGGCGCCTCGCCCTGGCTGGACACGCTGCAGGACCGCCGGGAGGAGGCGATCCGGCTCGTCGGCGAGGAGCAGTGGCGGGTCTGGCTGCTCTACCTGGCCGGCGCCGCGCTGGCGTTCGAGGAGAACCGGATGGGCGTGCACCAGATGCTCATGGTCCGCCCCGACGCCGACGGCCGCTCCGGGCTGCCCCGCGGCCGCACCTCCACGCTGGGCCGGGACCCGGAGCTCGATCACAGTTCCGTGAACGGCCACGGTTCGGCGCGCGTGGTGCTGGCCGAGCCGACACGATAGGCCCGTGTATCCCTGGGGTGCCGCGCTGACCAACCTGTGGGTCACCGTGCTGGTCATCGTGCTCGTGTTCGCCGCGGCCCTCGCCGTCGCCGTGCTGGTCCGCGGCGGTCGCCACGACGGCATCGACGTGGTGTGGGGCGCCGGGTTCGGCGTCGTCGCGATCACGTCGTTCCTGCTCTCGGCCGGGCAGGGCGACGACTGGCGCCGCGTCCTCATCACGGTCCTCACCTGCGTGTGGGGCTTCCGGCTGGCCTGGCACATCGAGCGCCGCAACCGGGGCAAGGACGAGGACCCGCGCTACGTCGCGATCATGGAGCGGGCGCGCGGCAACCCCGTCCTGCACCTGGTCCGCAAGGTCTACGTGCCTCAGGCCGT